>JAHEHQ010000335.1 GCA_024644505.1 Gammaproteobacteria bacterium | reverse complement strand
TAGTAGACGGCAAAATCCTGATACTGCTCGCGTGAAAGATAAAGGCGCGCCATGTTGCCCTGAATGATCACGAAACCCCCGTTTTCCAGCTCCCAGATGCCATTCAGGTGTGTGCTGGTTCGCGTCATCGGCCCTGACCCATAGCCCGACGGTCCGGCCCAGTTTCCTGGTATGCCTCCGACAGGGGGAAAACCGCCACCGGGCCAGGCATAGGTACCGGGCATGCCCCCCATCCCAGGTGCGCCGCCCAGGCCCGACATCGGTGACAGACCGGGGAAGCCCCCAAGCCCCATTCCGGGCACCCCCGCATAGCCGCCGAGTCCGGGGATCAACTGCTGCCCATAGCCCCCTAGCCCAGGAGCCAGCTGTTGCCCATAGCCAGGCAGGTAAGGAACGGTCAGAGGCAGTCTGTCGCGGTGGATCAGGCCGAAGATCTCCATCATCCGCAGCATGGCTTCGACAAATGGATTATCTTCGCCATAGGCGCCATAGGCGCTATACGCTGAAGCCTTCAGCGGCAGGACCAGCGTGCAGCAAAGACACAGAACGAGAAACTTTTTCACCGATGTCATATTTCGCAGCCGGTGTGAGCCGGCCGCCCTGAACGGGATTGCCGTGTATGATGATCGTGGTCCAGTTTACGCGGAACCGATTCGGAGTAAACTAACACTGCCAGAGGAAGAGCCGAGATCAAAAAAAATGACCGTGAGCGAACCGAACAAGATCGATCGTCGTGGAGGCACGCAGGAAATGGTGCGCAAGCTCCTGGATGAGCGCCAGCAGATGCTGCTGATGTTCTGCCGGGTTGCCGGCCTGGAGCCGTTCAAGGACTCGACTCCGAGTGTGGACGTGCTGCAGGAGTTCTGCCAGGTGCTGGTCGATTATTCTGCTTTTGGACATTTCGAGATCTACGAGCGTATCGTTGCGGGTCGCGAGCGTCGCAGTCAGGTGGTCGAGGTAGCGCGAGAGGTGTACCCACGCATCGCAGAGGCATCCGAGGTGGCGGTGGAGTTCAATGACAAGTACGACGCCTCCGACCACATGCTCGATCTGAAAGAGCTGGATAAGGATCTGGGCAAGCTGGGTGAAGAGATTGCGGTACGTATCGAGATGGAAGACCACATCATCCAGGCCCTGACCGCCCGCTAGTGGCCTGGCTGTGGGTTACCGAACTTCCCGCATTTCCCGCATGGCCCACTAGGGCCTGTTCACACTACGAACACACCAGCGACGGCGCCCATTTTGTTGCAGGACACGGCGCAGTGAGCACTTTGCACTTGCTGTATACAAGCGAATTGCAGCGCAAACCTGCAGCAAAATGGCCCCGTCCCTTCGGGTTGCGTCCCAAATCGGGCCATGCCGTGCTGCTCGTCGTTCGTTTAGCGTCACCAAACATCTCTCCTCGCGCCTTGCCTGGCGCATTTCCAGGGATCAAACCGCCTGGCCACCGCCTGACGCGGTGCAGGATGGTTTCGATAGTCCCAGGTTCATACGCCTGCGCCTGGATCGCTTTCCACGAAGGGCTGACCATTTTCGCATCGACGCCGCGCTCGGCCCGGCCCTCGGCGGGGCTGCCGCAGCCTCTGCGTTGCCTCGCCGCTTAGACGGGATAGTACAGACGGCCAGATCGGTGAAGAGCTGGTCAGATACAATAAGAATGGCATCGAGCTGGACGTTGCGGCCCATGCGCAGCTCAATACCGAGAACTCTCTGCGTCGCCTGAGCCGGCGTGGTGATCAAGCGGCAACGTTTTTTTTACCGGTAGCTGTACGGATGTTAAGGGCGAGAGCCTCTGGCTCCTTGTGCGAGAGCGAAATGTCAAACTTTGGTTGGGCGGGCAACTGCTGGACGCAGAGGAAGAGGGGCGGCGTTATTACGAGGTGATCAGTGGTTCAAAGCTGGTCGGTCGTGTCCGCAAAAAATTGTCGGGTGAACCGGTTGATTAGAAGAGCGAGGTTGATCGTCGATGTCTGAACAGAAACAGGGTGTCAGCTTCAGCCCTGACCAGCTGCGTGCAGAGGCTGCAATACGCAAGGCGGCCAAGGCCGGAAATGCTGAGGCCCAGTTTCGCCTGGGCGTCATGTACGGCAATGGAGACGGAGTGGGGCTGGACTATGAACAGGCCAAATTCTGGTTCGAGAAAGCCATTGCCCAGGGCCACGAGAACGCGTTGATCACCTTGGCCTGGATGTACGCCAACGGAACCGGTGTCGAAGTCGACGAGGAGCGCGCGCGCGACCTGTATCTCGAGGCTGCCAAACGGGGGTCTGCCAAGGCCCAATACGTGGTAGCCACCATGTATCGCTTCGCCCAGTACGGTCTGGCCAAAGATATGACCCTGGCTCTCGAATGGTATCTGAAAGCCGCAAACCAGGGGATGCCGACCGCGCAATTCGCACTGGGCAAGCTGCTCATGGAAGGCAAGGGAGTCGTGCGCGACGATGCCGCGGCCCTGCAATGGTTGTCACTTGCGCATGTCAACGGCAGCAAGCGTGCCGAGGACTATGTCAAACACCTGATACAGCGTATGGATCCCGTGGATGTGCAGAATATCCGTAAGCGCATGACCTCGCCGCCGGACGGCAAGAACCAGGACCGCTGAAACGCAGTTACTGCAAGGCATACGACACCTGCCGACGGGAGTCGGGCCGAGCCCCGCTGCAGCCAGACTCAGCCGGCGGATGACACTGGAACGCCGGGTCGAAGCTGGCCGATCATGCTGACGCTTGGCGGCACCGGATGCAGGCGTTGCTCCAGCCTCGTCGGCTCCATCCCCATCCTCTTCTCGTAGATGACCGTATAGGCAAGTACGCGTCGCAGGTAGCCGCGGGTTTCCTTGAAGGGTACCAGCTCGATCCAGATATCGGCCGGCAGGGTCTCTTCCGGCAGCCAGCGGGTGACCCGATGTGGTCCCGCATTGTATGCAGCGGTGGCCAGAACCGCACTGTCACCCAATTTGTGTTTCATCTGCTTCAGGTACGCGCTTCCGAGCGCGATATTTGTGTCGGGTTCAAACAGTTCCTGGCGCCGGGGAGGGCGTGTTTTCAAGACGTTCTTCGCGACCTGGCGCGCCGTGGCCGGCATCAGCTGCATCAGGCCCATCGCGCCCGCATGTGAACGTGCGTTGCTCATGAAGGCACTCTCCTGACGCATAACCGCAAAAACCCAGGCGATGTCGATACCATGCAGTCTGGCATTTTCCTCAACCAACTCGGCATGTTCCAGTGGGAAACGCAGCTCCAGGTCATCCCAGTAGCCGGTTCGTGCCAGGGTAAAGATGGCCCTATCATGCCAGCCGTATTTTTCCGCCAGCTTTGCCGCTGCCTGTAATTGCCCGGGGCTCATATCACGGGTTGCGGTCCGCCATTCCCTGCGTGCATCGGTCCAGCGTTCGAGTGCGAAGAGCTCCTGGGCGCGGCGGACGGCGTCCAGTTTTTCTATGCGGGCCACACAATGTGTGGACGCGGGTGTTTCGGTGTGCTCAAGATGATACGCAACGCCCGCCCGGTCCGCCGCCATAAAGCCGTAGTAACCTCTATCGGTGGCCACCTGCCGGTAGATGGCATCTGCCGTGGGAT
>JAHEHQ010000334.1 GCA_024644505.1 Gammaproteobacteria bacterium | reverse complement strand
GATGGAACTGGTGATGGCTATGGCGATATCGCGAAACAGCTGCCCCGCCTCTTCCTCGATGAATATCACCGGCAGAAACACGGCCACCGTGGTTACCGTGGAGGCCAATACTGCGCCCCAGACCTCCCGGGTGCCGTCATAAGAGGCCTGAAACGGTCCCTTGCCCATGCGCCGGTGCCGGTCGATGTTCTCCAGCACTACGATGGAGTTGTCCACCAGCATACCCACGGCGAAAGTGATGCCGGCCAGGCTCATGACATTGATGTTGCGGCCCGTGAGATACATGACAAAGAAGGTGCCCATCACGGAAATCGGGATGGCGATGGCAACCGCCAGGGTGGAACTCACCGAACGCAGAAAGATCAATAACACGGTGATCGCAAGCGCCCCGCCGATCATCAAATTGAGCTTGACGGTGCTGATGGCAGTGTTGATATAAGGCGTCTGGTCGTACACCCAGTCGATGAACAAGTCCCTGCTCGCCAGCAGACCTTCATTGAGCTCGTCGACCCTCTCGCGCATCTGGGCGGTCAGGTCCAGGACATTGGCCCCGGCCTCCTTGCGCACGCCGACCACGATCATCGGCTGGCCGTTGTGCAGTACCGCCGGCGGGTTGGGCTCGTAGCCGAACCCGGTGTCGGACACCTCACTCAGCAGCACCCGGTGCAGCCCGTCATCCAGAAGCAGCAGCTCGCCCGCATCCTCAGGCGACTGAAACTGACTGATGGTACGAACCCTGTAGTTTCTATTGGACACCCCGAGGGTGCCCGCAGAGATATCGCTGTTCGCGCTCTGGACGCGACCGATCAACTGGTTCAGGGTGAGGTTGTGCTCCGCCAGGCGGCGGGCGTCCACGGTGATCTCCAGGCGTTTCTCACTGCCGCCGAAAACGAACAGGGAACCCACGCCCTGCACCCGTTCCAGCAGGTGGCGCACATCGTTCTCAAAGAATGTCCGCTCGTTCCTGATCCGATCAGGGTCTCCTTCCCGGGTCTTCAGCATCATCCAGATCACGGGAGAGTTTTCCTCGCTGGACGTGCTTACAACGGGCTTGTCCGCGTTCTCCGGATAGCTGGACACCTCATTCAGTTTATTGGTAACCCTGACCATGGCGTCGTCAAGTCTCGTGCCGACCTTGAAGGTGAGGCTGATGCTCCCGTAGCTGTTGTAGCTGGAACTCTCCATCAGCGTCAGCCCGGATACGCTCTTCAGGACGCCCTCCTGTTCGTCAATAACATCCTTTTCTATTTCGTAAGGGCTGGCGCCTGGCCAGTTCGTTCGGACGCTGATCTTCGGTGCTTCCACGTCCGGCGTCAGCTGCACCGGCAATTGTTCGAGTCCGATAAACCCGAACAGGACCACCAGAATCACCGCGGAGAAGGTGGATACCGGCTGCTCGATGGAGAGTTTGACGAGATCCATGTTACTCAACTACGACGACGGCCTGGTCAGGCCGCAGACGGTCATTGCCGTCGATGACCACCTTCATTCCCGGCTTCAGGGAAGGGGATGCGACACCGGCCTGGTCTCCACGCCGCGTCAGGACGGTGACTGAAACCAGCTTGGCCTTTCCTTCTTCAACAGTGTAGACGGAGTCCGCGCCGCCGCTGCGCACCAGCGCATCCCTTGGCAACAGGAGCATGAGCCGTGTCTCCCCCGACGGAACCTCTACCGTCGCGGACATGTTGCGGATCATCCCGGGATGGTAGGGCACCGTGACCCTCAGGGTGGCGCTCTTGCTGCGTTGTCTGGCCACCGGGCTGATCGTCTCGGCGGTACCCTGCAGCTGGATGTCCAGGGCGTTTACGTTGACCGCGAGGGATTCCCCAGGCCTCTGATAGCGCACCATGTTTTCGGATATCGCAGCCTTCACCACGAGGTCGTTGCTCGACGCCAGTGTGCATACCGCGGTACCGGGATCCAGCCATTCGCCGATCTCCTTTAGCTTCTCAAGCACGATCCCGTCGAAGGGTGCACGCACAGTGCTCTTTTCGACCTGCAGCTGCAGACGCTCCAGCTCCAGATCCAGTATTTCCCGCTTTTTCACCAGGGAGCGGTGATCGTAAAGCGCTTCATCGTATGCCTGACGGCTGGCGGAGTTTTTCTGCAGCAGGCTTTCCAGTCGTTTCAGCGTGGCCGCAAGTTTCTGCAGATCAGCGTTGAACTGTCCCTGCTGCTTACGCTTGATCTCCATGTCCTTTTCGATGAAATCGGTGTTCAGCGTAACCAGGGGGTCGCCTGCCTTCACCACCAGTCCTTCCCTGGCGTGCTGCGCGGTAATCAATCCCGAAACCTCCCCGGAGACATTCGAGACCCGGTCGAAATCGATAACCCCCACCAGGCGGCTGGTGGCGGCAATCTCCTGCTGAGCGATAGCTGCCACCACCACTTTGGCGGGGGGGGGCTTCTGGGCGTTGGCGGGGAATAAGGTGATCAGGCCAATCACACAGGCTGCGAAACGCAGTGAATTCATGAAAGATTCTCCAATATCCTATCGAGCAGCCTGCCGAGATCGCGCATGTCGGCGTCGCTAAGCCCCCGGTAAGCGCGGGCCCGGAAGTCCAGGGCAAGACTGGTGAGCGGCGCCTCGAGCTCCGCGCCCGAGGGAGTAAGGTTGACCCGGGTCGCACGACGATCCAGGTCATCGGGCGTTCGCTCCACAAGTCCCTTGCGCTCCAGTTTTTCCAGGATGCGGGTGATGTTCGGGCGGTCCTTGAAAAGCAGCTCCGCCAGCTCATGCTGAAGCAGGGCGTCCTTTTCCCACAACAGTCCCAGTACGGCAAACTGTTCGGTGGTGATATCGAAGGGGTTGAGTTCCCTGGAAAATTCCCCCTTGAGACGCATGGAAGTGCGAAACAGAGTGAAACCGATGGTTTGCCGCAGCTGGTAGTCGGACATGGTTCTGAAGACACCGATTTAGTTGCCACGACAACTTAATCCCGGCGTTTGCCGTTGTCAAACGGTTTTCCGGGAAATGGGGAAATGCATGGGAATTTAGTCAGTCTTTCCGGTGTTTGGTTCAGGCACCGTTCAGCTCCCATATCCCATGATGATATCCAGGGTTGGGGCAGTCCCGCCCGGTAATCACCTGAACTGGAGGGAACAAGGAATGAAAACAGCGCTTACCGCAGTCACCATGAGTGCCGTGATTCTGGCAGCCGCGAACACGGCCGTTGCGGCGGAGGGTTTTTATGATAAAGCCCCTGTCCTCGAAGTGGAACCCGTCTATGAAAGGGTCCGTGTCATAAGACCACAGAGGCAATGCCGGGAGGTACGGGTGCGGCACGGCAAGGGAATGCGCTCGGACAGTTACACCCCGGTGGTGGCCGGTGCCATCGTCGGTGGTGTGATCGGCAACCAGTTCGGCAGAGGGCGGGGGAAGGATGCCATGACGGTGGCCGGCGCGGTGCTCGGGGCGTCCGTAGGAAGGGATTTCAAGCAGCGGCGGCCGGCGGGGCGACGCTACGTTACGGAGGAGCGCTGCGAGTGGGTGGACAGCATCCATGAGCGGGAGGAACTGGTCGGTTATAATGTAATATATGAATATCGGGGAAGGGAGTTTCAGACCCGTACGGATT
>JAHEHQ010000333.1 GCA_024644505.1 Gammaproteobacteria bacterium | reverse complement strand
TCCAGATGTTTTACACCTACGCACCTCCAATGCAACTGCTGTTCGGAAGCACTGCTTTGAGCTTACATCAGTGGGCAATGATCCTGCTCGTGTCATCCTCTGTACTGTTTCTTGTAGAAGCTGAGAAGTGGTTGATAAGGTTCTGCAAAGCGCGTCCATCGCTTTTTACATGAACTGGTGGATGAAAGTGCAGGCGCACTTGTCGGCGATGTGTATTTTCGGCAGGAGCATTACCGTGAAATAAAATAAAAATCCCCTGTTTCCACCCCGGCCTGTATCCACTATATTGCAGCATACTGAGCGGATGCCCGATGATCCACCGACAGCAATGAATATCACTTATCTCCATCCAGCCCCATGTTTTATCTACTGTGATGCGCCAACAGGGAATCATACCTCCGGCCTTCCGTTTCATAGAACGCATTGCATGAAAGCGACACTCCCATGACAACCAACACAATAACAGACTGGATCGCCTCCGATCGACGGCACCTCTGGCATCCCTACAGTTCCATCGACTCCGGCCTGCCGGTTTTCCCGGTGGAATCCGCGACGGGTGTGCGTATCAGGCTTTGCGACGGCAGGGAACTGATCGACGGCATGTCATCCTGGTGGAGCGCCATCCACGGGTACAACCATCCGGTGCTGAACGAAGCGATCCGGGATCAGCTCTCCCGGATGGCCCACGTTATGTTCGGCGGCCTGACTCACCGTCCGGCGGCGGAGCTGGGCCAGCGGCTGATCGACCTGACACCGGCGGCACTTCAGACCCTGTTCTTCGCCGACTCGGGGTCGGTATCGGTGGAGGTCGCCCTGAAAATGGCGATCCAGTACTGGCACTCCCGGGGGCTGCCGAAGAAACAGCGTTTTTTGACCATTCGCCAGGGCTATCACGGCGACACCTTCGGGGCCATGTCAGTCTGCGACCCGGACACCGGCATGCACGCCCTGTTCTCTTCGGTGCTGGCTCGTCAGCATTTCGTCGATGCGCCCGTCAGCCGGTTCGGCGAACCCTGTGGTGAGGCCGACATCGCAAAACTGGAGCAGCGCCTTTCGACGGTCTCCCATGAGACCGCGGCGGTTATACTCGAACCCATTGTTCAGGGCGCCGGTGGTATGCGCTTCTATTCGGCGGACTATCTGAAAAGGGCACGAGAACTATGCGACCAGTACAAGGTGCTTTTGATCTTCGACGAGATCGCCACCGGCTTTGGCCGTACCGGCCGGCTGTTCGCCTGTAAACACGCCGGTGTCACGCCGGATATCATGTGCCTGGGCAAGGCCCTGACCGGAGGTTACATGACCCTGGCGGCCACGCTCACGACCACAGCGGTAAGCAGCGCCATCGCCTCCGGCGAGCCCGGCCTCTTCATGCACGGCCCCACCTTCATGGCGAATCCCCTGGCCTGCGCCACCGCCCTTGCAAGCCTCCAACTGCTGCTCGACTCCCCCTGGCAGGAACGGGTGGCGCGTATCGAGCAGGAACTCAAGGCCGGACTCTCGGCATGCCGGGACATGCCCCACGTGGCGGACGTCCGGGTACTGGGTGCCATCGGCGTGGTTGAGTTGACGGAGCCGGTGGACATGAAAGTGATCCAGCCCCGGTTCGTCGAAGCGGGGGCCTGGGTCAGGCCCTTCGGCAAGCTCGTCTATCTGATGCCGCCGTTCATCATCTCCAGTGAAGACCTGGATTATCTCACCCGGGCAGTCGTGAAGGTGGTAGGCAGTCTTTCGCAGAACCAGTCTTAGCCTGCTCGAGCAGCGCGAAACACGGGTATCTTTTTAACCCGTGTCTAGTGTGCTGAGTCAGAAGTTCCTCAACACAGGCTGCAACGATCACACCTGGTTGCGCATCTCGCCCCGCTTGAATGCCTCGATGATATCCGCCACCTGATTGACCAGCCTCTGCCTGGCTTCGCGGCTGGCCCAGGCGACATGGGGCGTAAGAATGAGGTTCGTCCCGACATAATCGAGCAACGGATTACCCATGACGGGCGGCTCGGCGGTTAACACATCAAATCCCGCCCCTCCGAGATCGCCGCGTCTCAAAGCCGCCGCAAGCGCCGCCTCATCGACAATACCGCCGCGTGCCGTATTGATCAGCAGGGCATCGGGCTTCATCAGGTCCAGTTCCCTCTCACCAATCAGATTATGGGTATTGTCCGCCAGGGGAACATGCAGGCTCACAACGTCTGAATGCTGCAACAGCTCATCGAGGGGCACCCGCCCTGCCCGCTCCTCACCCCCCGGCCGTTGAGCAATCATGACTTCCATATCAAAGGCCCGGGCTACCTTCTCCACGCCCCTGCCCAACTCCCCGTAGCCGACAATGCCGATGGTTTTTCCCGCCAGTTCCCGAAACGGAAAGTCGAAGACGCAAAACATGGGGCTTTGCCCCCAGGTCCCGTTCGTCGCCGCCAGCTGATGCTCAGCCAGCCGTGTGGTCAACGCAAGTATCAGGCTGAAGACATGCTGAACCACGGAGGCCGTTCCATAAGACCTGGCATTGGTCACCGGGATGTCCAGGTCCTTTGCCGCCTGCAGATCGATATTGTTGGTGCCGGTGGCTGCCACGCAGATGAGTTTCAGGCGGGACGCGGTTTCCAATACCTCCCGGGGCAACACCACCTTGTTCGAAACCACCACCTCTGCCCCGGCCACACGTTCCGCCACTTCTTCCGGTCCGGTGAGTGGATACAGCTGCCAATCGGAGAGCGTTGATTCCAATCGACGGAAATCCAGATCGTCGATGGAAAGTGTATCCCTGTCGAGCAGCACGCCCCGGTTGATATTGATATTCATGAAAATAGACCCTCGCCAGCTGATCCGATTAAGGTGGTGGGATGGATCGGAAAACCATTGTATCGGACAAAACCGATACATACATTCCGGGATCAGGTTGGCCCGAACAGGGGCTGTTGACACCCTGCCTTGCACCGGAATAATATTCCCAACGCAGGTCCGGGATCAGGGAAGATCTCAAACTTTCAAGCAAAGGGAATTGCTTCCATGCTGCAGAATTCACACAAGCGGTCCGCCTGGATAACTGGTTCCGCCGCTGTTCTCCTTCTCGCGACATCACAATTGTTTGCATCGACAGGCCTTGACTGGCTGTCCTCGCAGATAAATCCTGACGGCAGTTTTGAGGGTGCCGGCAGCATTTCCACGGCCCTTCAATCCACAGCTGAAACGCTGCGCACTTTTCATACACTGGGCAGGATAAATCACCCGGACGCTTACTCGGCATTACAGTTTCTGGAGGCCGACAACTACCCAAGTACCGAGCACCTGGCACGGAGGATCATCGCAGGGGTCGGCACTGGAAAAGACGTATCCCCGCTGGTTTCCGGATTATTGAACCAGGTCAATGCCGACGGGGGCTTCGGGGAATTGCCGGGTTATGGGAGCACTGTTCTGGATACCGCCCTGGCGCTGGAGGCGCTGGCCGTGGCCGGAACTACGGGCGGAGAAGTGATCGGTTATGCACTGGGTTATCTGCTTGACAGCCAGTTGGGCAGCGGCGCATGGCCGGACGGTGGCGACAGGGCATCCGTCTATATCACTTCGCTGGCCCTGCACAC
>JAHEHQ010000046.1 GCA_024644505.1 Gammaproteobacteria bacterium | reverse complement strand
TTCGAAACCGAATCCAGGTTTTTCGAGACCCATATGGCGCCGTGGTGCGAAAGATTTTGTTCCGACCTCAGCGTTGCCAAATCCGCCGTTTTTTACCGCAACCTGGGTCGTTTTGGTATCGCCTTTTTTGAACTGGAGAGACGTTATTTCTCTATTGAGACACGAATCACCCCTGAACGGGAGGAGTTGTGATGAGACAAGATGTGAAGCAGATCGATGAGGGCCGAAGACATTTCATCAACGGCGCTGCCGCCGCAGGCCTGGGCACCTTTGCCGCAGCAACGTTGCCCGCGAGCACAATCGCAGCCTCCGCACAGGAATCCGGTAAAGAGGCTCAAGGCAAGGGATACCGCCTGTCCCAGCATGTCCTCGATTACTACAAGAGCGCTGCCAGTTAAAACGGGAATCCGAACATGAAACTCAGAAAACGTTCCGAACAGATCGATCCGCGGTCGCAAGGCCGGAAAGGCGCCGGTACGGCGGTATCACGACGTGATTTTCTGCGCACTTCGGGCCTGATGGCCGGCGGTGCCGCGCTGGCCTCCACGCTGAGCCCCGCCATGATGAAACGGGCCCGGGCCAGTGCGGAGGAGACCGGCAGGGTGCAGAAGGTCAAGACCATCTGCACCCACTGCTCGGTGGGTTGCGGCATTATTGCCGAGGTGCAAAACGGTGTATGGACCGGTCAGGAACCGGCTTTCGATCACCCCTTCAATCTTGGGGCCCATTGTGCCAAGGGGGCATCGGTAAGGGAACACGGGCACGGAGAACGGCGGCTCAAGTATCCCACCAAACTGGTAGATGGCAAGTGGACAAAGATCTCATGGGATCAGGCAATCGAAGAGATCGGCGATCAACTGATGAAGATCCGCGAGGCCTCCGGCCCCGATTCGGTTTACTGGCTGGGTTCCGCCAAGCACAATAACGAACAGGCCTATCTGTTCCGCAAGCTGGCTGCCGTGTGGGGCACCAACAACGTGGATCACCAGGCACGCATCTGCCATTCCACCACCGTGGCCGGTGTTGCCAACACCTGGGGTTACGGTGCGATGACCAACTCCTACAACGACATCCACAACTCCCGGGCGATCATGATTGTCGGCGGTAACCCCGCCGAGGCGCATCCCGTATCCCTCCTGCACGTCTTCAAGGCCAAGGAGGAGAACAACGCGCCCCTGATCGTCATCGATCCGAGATTTACCCGCACCGCGGCCCACGCAAACCATTTTCTGCGCATCCGCCCCGGTACCGACGTGCCCATCATCTGGGGCATGCTGTGGCACATCTTCGAAAACGGCTGGGAGGACAAGGAGTTCATCAGTCAACGGGTCTACGGGCTCGACGAGGTAAGGCAGGAGGTCGCCAAGTGGACCCCCGACGAAGTGGAACGGGTGACCGGCGTACCCGGGAACCAGGTCTATGCCGCGGCCAAGGCGATGGCCGACAACCGGCCCGGGACCTTCATCTGGTGCATGGGCGGCACCCAGCACACCATAGGCAACAACAACACCCGCGCCTACTGCGCGTTCCAGCTCGTCCTCGGCAACATGGGGGTCTCCGGCGGCGGCACCAACATATTCCGGGGCCACGACAATGTTCAGGGTGCCACCGACTTCGGCGTGCTGTCCCACACCCTCCCGGGGTACTACGGTCTGGCCGAGGGTTCCTGGAAGCACTGGTCCAAGGTATGGGATCTGGACTACGAGTGGGTGAAGAGCCAGTTTGACGTGGAAGAGAAAGCCGGAGATTTCTTCGGCGAGGAGGGCGGCACCGGCGATAGGGTCAAGCCCATGAATTCTAACGGCATCCCGGTTTCACGTTGGATTGACGGGGTACTGGAGGAAAAGACCAACATCGCCCAGCGCGACAATCTGCGCGCCATGATTTTCTGGGGTCACGCACCCAACAGCCAGACCCGTGGTCAGGAGATGAAAAAGGCCATGGAGAAGCTGGACACCCTGATCGTGATCGACCCCTATCCTACTGTCACGGCGGTGATGCACGATCGCACCGACGGTGTCTATCTGCTGCCGGCGGCGACCCAGTTTGAAACCTACGGCTCGGTCACGGCTTCCAACCGTTCCCTGCAGTGGCGCGACAAGGTGATGGAGCCCCTGTTCGAGTCTCTGCCCGATCACACCATCATGTACAAGCTGGCCAAAAAACTGGGCATCGCTGATGCGCTGTGCAAAAACATCCAGGTGCAGAACGACGAACCCCTGATCGAGGACATCACCCGCGAGTTCAACAAGGGCATGTGGACCATCGGCTACACGGGCCAGAGTCCCGAGCGCATGAAGAAGCAGCAGCAGAACTGGGGCACCTTCGACTACACAAGCCTGGAGGCGGAGGGCGGCCCCTGCGACGGGGAGTACTATGGCCTTCCCTGGCCCTGCTGGGGCACGGCGGAGATGGGCCATCCCGGTACGCCGAACCTCTACGACATGAGCAAGCCGGTGGCAAAGGGGGGGTTGACCTTCCGTGCCCGTTTCGGGGTGGAGCGAAACGGCGTCAGCCTGCTGGCCGACGGGGCCTATTCCAAGGGATCGGAGATCAAGGACGGTTACCCTGAGTTTACCGACAAGCTCCTCAAACAGCTTGGGTGGTGGAACGACCTTTCGGACAGCGAAAAATCGGCAGCCGAAGGAAAGAACTGGAAGACGGATATGTCCGGCGGCATACAGCGGGTGGCGATAAAACATGGCTGCGCCCCGTTCGGCAACGCCAAGGCGCGCACTGTGGTCTGGACTTTTCCGGATCCGGTTCCCATCCACCGCGAACCCCTGTACACGAGCCGGCGCGATCTCGTGGAAAAATATCCGACCTACGAGGATCGCAAGAACTTCTATCGCCTGCCGACCCGGTATGCCTCCATTCAGGCGAAGGATTACTCGAAGGATTACCCGATCATCCTCACCTCGGGGCGGCTGGTGGAGTACGAGGGCGGCGGGGACGAGACCCGCTCCAATCCCTGGCTGGCGGAACTGCAGCAGGACATGTTCGTGGAGATTCACCCCAGGGACGCCAACAATGCGGGGATCAGGGACGGCGACGACGTCTGGCTGGAAGGTCCCGAAGGCGGCCGGGTCAAAGTCAAGGCACAGGTCACCCGCCGCGTCGCCTCGGGGGTGGCGTTCATGCCGTTCCATTTCGGCGGGCACTTCCAGGGGAAGGATCTTCGCGACAAGTACCCTGCGGGGGCCGACCCCTATGTCCTGGGTGAGGCCTGCAACACGGCCATGACCTACGGTTACGACTCAGTCACCCAGATGCAGGAGACCAAGGCGTCTCTGTGCAAGATCACCAAGGCCTGAGGGGGATAAGAACATGGCAAGAATGAAGTTTTACTGTGATGCCGAACGCTGCATCGAATGCAACGGCTGCGTTACCGCCTGCAAGAACGTGAACGAGGTCCCCTGGGGCGTAAACCGACGGCGCGTGGTGACCATCAGAGATGGTGAGCCGGGGGAACGTTCCCTGTCCGTGGCCTGTATGCACTGCTCCGACGCTCCCTGCGCGGCGGTATGCCCGGTTGACTGCTTCTACACAACCGATGACGGCCTGGTGCTGCACGATAAGGATATCTGCATCGGTTGCGGCTACTGCTTCTACGCCTGTCCCTTCGGTGCACCTCAGTTTCCGGCGGACGGAGCTTTTGCAACCCGTGGCAAGATGGACAAGTGCACCTTCTGCGCAGGTGGGCCGCTGGAGGACAACAGCGCCGAGGAGTTTCGCAAATACGGTGCGAACCGGTTAGCGGAAGGCAAACTGCCCCTTTGCGCGGAAATGTGCGCCACCAAGGCGCTGCTGGCGGGGGACGCAGACATTGTGGCGGATATCTACCGCAAGCGCATCATCAATCGGGGCGCCAGTGTGCTGAACCGGGGCGTCTCTTATCAGAACGCCACCCTCCGCTCCCCAAGCGGGCTGTCGGGGCGAGCGACCAGCAAGGAGTGACGGCGCAACGTCTTCCTCTTGATCCTGCCTTAAGTACGCCAATCCCCCGATGTGCAACGCACCGGGGGGTCGGCAGATCCGCCAAAGAGGTGTGCAACATGCGTTCAATGGAAGAAACCCGTTGGTCTCCCGCCGCAACCAACTGTTTTCATCTGTTCTGGATCCTGCTCCTGGCTGCTTCGACTTTTTTAGTGATCCCAGGTGGTCTGGCCCGTGCCGAGGGAGTGGAAATTCCCAATCCGGGAGCTGATCTGTGGCGAGAGGTCCGTCAGCGTGATGCAACCCCGGTGCCGGTGCCGGCGCCGACGACCGGTATCGATCTGTGGCGGGAGGTGCGGCAGCGAAACGCGGCCGCTATACCGGCAGGCACCACTCAGGTTTCCGGGACTGACAGCGCGGAACTGATCAACGCTCTGGGTGATCAGTGGCGCCGATTCCGGATGGAGCAGCTAGTGCCCTATGGAGGTTATGTTCTAGGCGGCATGGTGTTGTTTGTAGCCCTTTTCTATTTCATCCGGGGAAGGGTTCCCATTCATGCAGGTGTCTCGAATAAAGTGTTGTTTCGATACAGTGTATACGAGCGCATGATCCACTGGTTTATCGCGTCCATCTTCTTGTTCCAGGCGATTACCGGTATTTTTCTGCTGTTTGGCAGAGACTTCCTGATCCCAGTCATCGGGCACGGGGCCTTCTCGCTTCTGGCATCCGCCAGCAAGGAGGGGCACAACTTGTTCGGGCCGCTGTTTCTTTTGGCGCTGGCTCTGATCTTCGTCCGGTTCGTGCGTCGGAATATTTATGAAAAGGGAGACCTGACCTGGCTGCTCAGGGGAGGGGGCGTTATAGGCAAAAAGCATGTGCCGTCGAACTTTTTCAACATGGGCGAAAAGAGCATGTTCTGGTTGCTGGTGTTCGCCGGCGGGACACTCGTGGTGTCGGGGTTGATATTGATATTCCCAAATTTCGGCCAGGGTCGGGCCCTTATGGGACTTTCCCACGCCGCCCACGGGATCACGGCCATCGTGATGACTGCCGTAATCATCGGGCATATCTACATCGGTTCCATCGGCATGGAGGGCGCATTGGAGGGCATGAAAACAGGCTACTGTGACCTCAATTGGGCCCGAGAGCACCATGACTGGTGGGCGCAGCGCTGTGAGAATGAGGATAAGATTCTGTCGCGGGACCAGGTGGGGCGGGCAGGTGTACATTCCCCGGAGCCGGCAGCTGGTCAGGTCGTAGAGGAGAGTGGCAAATGATCGGTGACCTGATAGATGGCCCTCTCTGGTATTTCTCCGCCGCCGTTTTTCTCCTGGGTGTGCTATGGCGTGTCTTCGAAATACTCCGCGCCGGTGTGGCCAGGGATCTTGCTCCGCCCAGGGCCGGCGGCTCTGCCGGCGCGGTACGAGCCCTGTTCAGTCGCTTTCTGCCCCGCAGGAGCCTGGTGAAAACCGGTAAGCTGCAGTTGATAGCCGGTTACATGTTTCACCTTGGTCTGTTCGCACTGCTTTTTTTCGCTGCACCTCACGTGGACTTTCTCGAGGAACGGGTCACCGGTTTCGGCTGGACCCCTTTGCCCCATTGGGCCTTTATCGTTGCATCCGAGGTTGCCTTTGCCGGCCTGCTTCTGCTTCTGCTCTACCGACTCATGCATCCGGTGACC
The DNA here is from genome assembly GCA_024644505.1 of Gammaproteobacteria bacterium. Lineage (GTDB taxonomy): Bacteria > Pseudomonadota > Gammaproteobacteria > Chromatiales > Chromatiaceae > JAHEHQ01. The sequence continues at coordinate 5,993 of JAHEHQ010000046.1, read as the reverse complement.
AGACTGCTTTCGTCCGCCGACGAATACATCGGGTCGGTTCTGGTATTCGTGGTGATGTTGACCGGGTGTCTGGCGCTTGCCCGTTCCTTCGAGGTGCTGCGGCTGGTACATCTGTTCTCGGCGGAACTGCTGCTGGTTTATTTTCCGTTCAGCAACCTGATGCACGCTTTTACCTTTGTCATAAGTCGAAGCTATACCGGGGCGAATATGGCACGCAAGGGCGTGAACGCCTGAAGCCGGGAGATGTCCATGAACGAAGATTTCGACCAGGGACTGGAAGTACTCAACGGCCAGATCGATGCGAGGGTTTCTTCCTATTTTTCCTCCTGTGTCCACTGCGGTCTGTGTGCCGAGGCCTGCCTCTTTTACACCGAAACGGGAGACCCCAAGTACACCCCAATCTACAAACTGGAGCCGATGAGGCGGTTGTGGTTTCAACGGCACACACTGCGGGGTAAGGTTGCGAAGAGGCTTGGGCTGTCGAAAGAAGTCACCAGGCAGGATTTCGCCGACTGGGAGGAGCTGGTGTACGACAGCTGTACCATGTGTGGGCGCTGTTCCATGGTCTGCCCGGTGGGGAACGACATCGTCTACATGATTCGCCGTGAACGGGAGGGGTTTTCCAAAGCAGGTTATGCGCCGGAGGGGATGAAAGCCGCAACCCACAGGGCTCTGACTATCGGAAGTCCCATGGGTGTCACCCTCAAGACGCTGCGGGCTGTGCTTGTCCACGTGGAAAAATCCGTTGGGCGGCCAGTGCCCATCGACCTCAAGGGGGTCGATTACATGGCACTGTTTTCCTCCATGGAGATCGTCAATTTCCCTGAGTATATCGAGAGCCTTTCAAGAATATTTGATGCTGCCGGTGTGAGCTGGACCATCAGCAGCGAGGCCTTCGAGGCAACCAACAGCGGTATTCAGATCGGTAACCGGGAAGCCGCCGCGGAACTTGTTGGTCGTGTGGTCAATGCAGCCGAAAAGTTGGGCGTCAAGTACGTCATCAGCCCGGAGTGCGGCCACGCTTACATGGCTATCCGCTGGGAGGGCCCGAACCTGATCGGGCGTCAATACGGATTTGAAGTGGTGCATATACTCGAATTGCTGGATCAGCTGAGGAGCTCAGGACGACTGAAGCTGAAGGATAAGACCGATACGCCGCTTACGCTTCACGATCCGTGTCAGATTGTGCGAAGGGGAGGCGTCATAGACCAGCCCAGAAACCTGCTGAACGAGGTAGCCAGCCGGTTCGTCGAGATGAAAGACCACGGCGACATGAACTGGTGTTGCGGCGGCGGCGGCGGCGTGAGCGCCAATGACAGGGCGGAGCCGCTCAGGCTCAAGGTTTTTCAGCGCAAAAAACGTCAGATCGAAGAACTGGGTGTCGACACCATGGTAACCATGTGTGCCAACTGTCGCATTATTCTGGAGGAAGGACTGGAGCACTACGAGATGGACACCGAGGTGAAAATGAAAAGTCTGACCGATATGCTTGCCGAGCATCTGGAGCCGTCCCCCGGGTGAGCCCAAATCCAGCGAGTTCCCTGTATAATCCGGATATAAATGAGACTCAATTCCGGAGATGCACCGATGAACCAGGCGGCCGAGACCACCAAACCCTCCCAGGAAATTGACCTGTCCGGGCTGACCTGCCCGTTGCCCATACTAAAGACCAAGGCGGCGCTGGCAAGGCTTGGCAGTGGAGAACTGTTGAAGGTGATCATTACCAATCCGGATTCCGTACGTGAATTCGGGGTGCTGTGCAACTCGCCCGGTGTGAAACTGGAGTCATTCCAGGAAACTGGAGCAAGTTGGATATATCAGATCAGAAAATTGTAGGAAAAGGCGTTTTTTCGGGTTTTTTACCCCGTCAGCGGCAATTGCATCTGCCCTATCGATGCGCTATTATTCGTGACCGGTTTGAGAGGGTGGTGGTGCCGCGTTTGTAGATGCGGGCAGTCCTCTGAAGGCCGGGCTGCACCCGGTGGGCGCAGCGGCGGTCCGGGCGGAGATAGGCGATGGGGTGAGAACCCCGGAGATCATTGGAGGCAAGCCCCGACAACGGGGTTTTTTTATGGGCGGTCCGCGAGGCCCGTGCCGTTAACAGATACCCGACGTTCAGCCGGGTGTTGAATGGAAGTGGGCCTTTGGCCCATTTTTTGTTTGTGGTTTACAGGCCCGCAGGACATGGTACAGGCACCGGAGAACCTAACGAATCTCATCGGCAGGACGGTGACGGGCATGGGATACGAATTGGTGGGGGTCGAGTATCAGGGCCGCGGCGGTTCAGGCGCGTTGTTGAGGGTTTACATCGACAGCGTTGACGGAATCACCGTTGATGACTGCGCGGACGTAAGTCATCAGCTCAGTGGTGTTCTCGATGTGGAGGATCCCATCCGGGGGGAGTATGACCTGGAGATCTCCTCCCCCGGCCTTGACAGGCCCCTGTTTACGAGGGAGCACTATGAAAGGTTTGCAGGCAGCCGTGTCACGGTAAAGCTGCGAATCAAGCTGGACGGCAGGCGTCGTTTCGAGGGCATTCTGAAGGGTGTCGACGACGACGCTGTGCTGGTGGAAGGGGAAGACGGGCTGTTTAGATTGCCGTTGGGCGGGATAGAGAAAGCACGGTTGATACCGGAATTCTGATTGGGTTAAAAGGCGATGACTAAAGAGATACTGCTGGTCGTAGATGTCGTATCCAACGAGAAGGACGTCGACAAAGACACTATATTCGAAGCCATAGAAGCGGCCCTGGCGTCGGCGACCCGCAAGAAACACGGGGGCGAGATCGATGTCAGGGTGTCGATTGACCGGGAGACCGGCAATTACGTCAGTTTCCGACGCTGGGAGGTCATCGAGGAGCCGGACGAGGAAGAGGGCTTCCAGCCTGAAAGGCAAATCATGCTGGAGGATGCCCGGAATCAGGATGCTTCCCTGAATACCGGGGATTTCATAGAAGAACCCATGGAGTCCATTGCCTTCGGCCGGATAGCCGCCCAGACCGCCAAACAGGTGATTGTTCAGAAGGTCAGGCAGGCCGAACGCGCCAAGGTCGTGGAGGCCTATACGGAGCGCAAGGGCGAATTGGTGACCGGTGTGGTGAAGCGGGTCGAGCGCGGCAACGTGATTCTCGATCTGGGAGGAAATGCCGAGGCCATCATATTGCGGGAAGAGATGATAAACCGGGAATCGGTGCGCAACGGTGACCGGATACGCGGGTTGCTCTATGACGTTCGCCCTGAGCCCCGGGGTCCCCAGCTTTTTGTCAGCCGGACCCGGCCTGAGCTTTTGATTGAATTGTTCAAGCTGGAGGTGCCGGAGGTAAGCGAGGGGCTGATCGAAATCGTCGGCGCGGCGCGCGACCCGGGGCTTAGGGCCAAGATTGCGGTTCGCAGCAATGATCAGCGGATCGATCCGGTGGGTGCATGCGTGGGCATGCGCGGTTCACGCGTTCAGGCCGTATCCAACGAGCTCAACGGCGAGAGGGTGGACATCATCCTCTGGAACAATACGCCAGCCCAGTTCGTAATCAACGCCATGTCTCCCGCCGATGTTGTTTCTATCATCGTGGACGAGGAGAGCGAAAGCATGACCGTCGCGGTGACCGAGGAGAACCTGTCACAGGCCATTGGCCGCGGCGGCCAGAACGTGCGTCTGGCCAGTGAGTTGACCGGTTGGGAACTCAACGTCATGAACGAGGAGGAGGCATCGGCTCAGAGCGAGGCCGAAACCCACAGCCTGGTGGAAAACTTCATGACCCAACTGGACGTGGATGAGGAAGTGGCGAGCATTCTGGTACAGGAGGGATTCTCGTCCCTGGATGAGGTTGCCTACGTTCCGATCAGCGAAATGCTGGATATCGAAGAGTTCGACGCTGAGATCGTGGATGATCTGCGAAGCAGGGCCAAGGAGGTGCTGCTGACCCAGGCCATCGCCAATGAGGAGGCACTTTCGGATGCAAAACCCGCCGATGACCTGCTCACCATGGAGGGTATGGATGAAAACATCGCCCGGCAGCTCGCCAGTCGCGGCGTGATTACCATGGAGGATCTGGCGGAGCTGGCCGTGGACGAACTCATGGAACTCGAGGATATGGATGAGGAACGGGCAGGGCAGCTGATCATGACAGCGCGCGCCCCGTGGTTTGCGGACGAGCAGCAGGGCTAGGACGTTTCTATATAGGCCCCAGGGTGATTCGAGAGGTCCCAACAGAATGAGTGACGTAACAGTAAAACAATTTGCCGGTGACGTGGGAATACCGTCCGATCTCCTGCTCGCGCAGCTGGTCAAGGCGGGACTGCCAAAGACCGGTGAGGAAGATGTGATCAGCGAGGCGGAGAAGCGCCAGCTGCTGATTCACCTGCGTGAGAAGCATGGCAAGAGGGCCGACCCCAACGGGGGGCCGAAGAAGATCACCCTGAAGCGCAAGACGGTCAGCGAGCTGCGCCAGCCCGGGTCCAGCTCCCGGGCACCGACCCGGGGAGCGGCGTTGCGGACCGGCAAGACGGTGAGCGTGGAGGTGCGGCGCAAGCGCACCTATGTCAAACGCAGTCTGCTCGTGGAAGACGACATGCAGCTGCAGGAGGCCGAGGCCGCGCGCCAGGCGCTGGAGGAACAGGCAGAGCAAAAACGGGACATCGAAGCCGAAGTCGAGGCAAGGCACGCCGCGGAGAAGGCGCGTCGGGAAGCGGAAGACGAATCCCAACGCCTTGCCCGGGAAGAGGAGGAGCGCAAGCGCGAGGAAGAAGAGAAGCAGCGTCTCGCTGAAGAGGAGAGCAAGAAGCAGGAGGCGGAAGCAGCGGCCAAACAGGAACAGGAGCTGTTTCTCCAGAAACAGGCGGCCCAGCAGGCGCAATTGGTTGCCGAGGAAAAGACCGGAAGAAAGGCTGTTCATCGCAAGGAGGACGATAAGACCAAGACCGGCCGCGAGCGCAAGGAACTGCATGTGGCAGCCGGGAAGCGCGGCAGGCGCAAACCCAAGCAGCCGCTGAGGCGGCGCAGCGTGGCCCCGCAGGGTGAAGTGCAGCACGGGTTCGTCAAACCCACCGCCCCGGTGGTGCACGAGGTCGAGATCCCGGAGACAATTGCCGTTGGTGACCTGGCCCAGAAGATGTCGATCAAGGCCGCGGAAGTCATCAGGGAACTGATGAAGATGGGGATGATGGTCACCATCAATCAGGTTCTGGATCGGGACACCGCTTTTCTGGTGGTCGAGGAACTCGGACACAAGCCGGTAGAGCAGAAGCAGGCTGACGTGGAGTCCGAAGTGATGAGTAACCTCGAACAGGAGATGCAGGGGGAGAAAAAACCCCGTGCCCCCGTTGTCACCATCATGGGGCACGTGGATCACGGCAAGACATCGCTGCTGGATTACGTTCGAAGGACCCGGGTCGCGGAGGGCGAGGCAGGCGGCATCACCCAGCACATCGGCGCCTATCACGTGGAAACCGGCAAGGGGATGATCTCCTTCCTGGATACACCGGGCCATGCGGCCTTTTCCGCCATGCGAGCCCGTGGCGCCAAGGCGACCGATATCGTGATCCTGGTGGTGGCGGCCGACGACGGCGTGAAGCCCCAGACCATAGAGGCGATACAACACTCCAAGGCGGCGGAGGTGCCGATCATCGTTGCCGTCAACAAGATTGATAAACCCGAGGCCAACCCGGATCGGGTTATGCAGGAACTCTCCCAGCAGGAGGTCGTGCCGGAGGACTGGGGAGGTGACACCATGTTTGTCAAGGTGTCGGCCAAGACCGGCGACGGTATCGACGACCTGCTCGACGCCATCCTGCTCCAGGCCGAGCTGCTTGAACTCGAGGCAGTGGAGGTGGGGCCTGCGCGGGGCATCATCGTGGAGTCCACCCTGGACAAGGGTCGGGGGCCGGTGGCCACGGTACTGGTCCAGTCAGGTACCCTGAAACAGGGCGACATGCTGGTCAGCGGTCAAGAGCTTGGCAGGGTGCGGGCGATGTTCGACGAAAACCGCAATCAGGTGG
>JAHEHQ010000045.1 GCA_024644505.1 Gammaproteobacteria bacterium | reverse complement strand
CCCGGAGCGAAGGCGTTATTGTGAAGAAGAAATTACGGGGATTCTCTAACTTTTTTCGCTGTAAGGTCTAGAATCTGGGTAGTCTCAAAGGTGAACAAGCCGGGAATTGAGATAAATCACCGTGATATTGTAGGGGTAATGGCTATGGCAGCGAAGTCTGGAAAGGAAACAGGGACAACGACATATATTCGCTCAAATACAGAGTCTGATCAGCTTTTGTTTTTTCCTAACCTGCAGTGTCCCCCACCAGTCCCGCTTCTTCGATCAAAACAGTTTTATAAATCCAATGGAATGTGAGTAAGGGAAATGAATGCGGACTTGATTTTGATCGCCATCAGGGGTGCCCTGCACGTAGGTAATCAGGCACGGGTAGCCTATGTCAACTCCACCAAGCGCAGGGCACTGGTGCTGCCTTTACCTAATTTCGATCCAAGCCCGGATTTCGGCGCGGCTGTGGATTTTTTTGATGAATCGCACTACGACGAACCTCCTCAGCTTACAGGGCTCATCGATAAAATCAGACTTAATGAGCCCTTTACTGCCCAGGAAGAGCAGCAGCTCATCGAGTACCATAGTGACGAATTAGCGCGGCTGCTGTTCAGAAACGAGGATCATGTTGATCTTGCCGATGGCACCAGTGTCGGGCGGGATGCTGTCAATGCCCTGGTAACCATTACACAATGGAGGCGGGGCGCCGATCCGAATCCTTCGGTTTTGCAGAGTATCGCCGGATCGCTGCTGGATGTAGGGATCGACTATTTCCTGCAGGTGCCCGACAGTCTGGACGAGAACTCCCGGAAGGGCCGAGCGCTTCGCTCCTTTTTTACTGCACTGGATGGTATCTCGTTTGCCGAGGCGCCTGTAAGGGAACTTCCCCGGAAGTTGATGATGAGCGTCCTGGAAACCATCAACGCGCATCCGGATCTGCTGAGTGCCAACAGCGATTACCAGGAGGTCATAAGTGCGGCTACCAGGAGTCTCGTTACCGACGTAGGCAAACGGCTGGAGGGCTTGGAAAACGATCTTACCGGGACACAACGCATTGAATCCTGGGGGGAGGCGGTTTTTCGAAGCCTGCTGTCCGGCGCCGGGGGGCTGATCATGTCGGATGTCGGCAAATACCTGGGCGTGGACAACGCAGGCAGGCAGGCGTTGGTGGAACGTACCGGGCTCGCCATACTCGGCATGGTCGATGAAGCGCCGGTCGGTCAGCTGGAAACCGTTTTCAGCGGTGCGAACCTGGAGGAACTGGCGGACACCGTACTGCTGGTTCTGGCGGAAAATCCGGATCTTGTCACAGGCAACGATTCACGGCTCCGACCTTTGGTCTCGAGGGCAGCGGCGGACATAGCGGCAATCGATGCCCTGGAGCAAAAGGGGCTGGTTCCGGAGATCGTGCGGTTGGTGGTGGTGGCGACGGGAGAAAATGCCCATCTTATCTGGCCCGATGATGACGATGATCCGGCCCATAATCTGGCATTGACCGCGGTCAAAACCGTCATTTCGACCATCACCCAGGCCCCACCTGCCGGGTCTACCTGGAAAGTCAGGTTGTCGGACGGGGATATCACGGATATCACGGAAGTGGTGTTGGGCGAACTCGCTTCAAACCCGGGTTGGTTGATAGACGAACTCAGCGGAAATGACGGCAGGCTCGAAGCCATTCTGGAAGCCACCTTCGGAGTATTGCGGGATCGCGGGGGTAAAATACTCAGCAAGGATACGGGGCTCCAGATCCTGAGCCAGAGTATTCAGGCTGTCGCGACGCGCAGTGAGTTTTCCGAAAAAATGCCGGACGGCCGGATACTGATCGCAGCCGTCACCGATGCGGTGCTTGGCGGTGTTTTGGATAGTGCCAACCAGAAAGCACTCTGGCAGCTTGCCAGGCAGGAAACCCTGGAATCCCTGTTGCAGACCGCCCTGGATGAGATCGCTGAACTGGATATCGAACTGGATCAGTCCACCGGGATCGTGAACAGTCTCGAGCAGGTTCTGCAGGATCACGTCGCCCGACTTGAGGCAGGTGCTGCCTGGAACCCGGAAGCCTTTGCCCTGGACCTGTCGACCGCATTTATCGGAGGGAACTGATCGATGAACCACCTGATATCCAAAACAAGATTTTTCGTGTTGATGCTCGCTGTCCTGATTCTGGCCGGTTGCAGTCATGTCAATTATCTGCGGGATGCGCAGGATAGCTTCAATCAGGCGGCCGGGGCGGACAACCTGTACCGCTACGGTGACCTTAAATTCGAGGATCTGAACGATGCCGCTCCGGCCACCGATGCTTTGACCGCATCCGCCGGCTATGCAGCGGCGATTGCCTCGATTGAGGCGCTGAAGGGCGACGCGGAAGCCAAAGGTAAGCTGGAGGCCGATGGGCTTTATGGCTATGCCCTGGCCTTGCAGGGTCTGGCATACTGGCGTCTCGGAAAATGGAAGCCGGCCGAGGCCGCCAGTCGGGAAGCGGTCGCCACGGGGCACCTGGGTGAACGGGATCTGGCTCTCATGAATGCGATGCCCGGCCTGATAAAGAACGATCAGGCCTACGCCGCGCTGAATGCGGGCAGCAGCAGGCCGGCCTGCACCGGGTCGAACGAATTCCTGTCGCCGACCACCCAATGGGAATTGCCCATGGGCAACAATGCCAGCGTGATCCTGGCATGCAATGCCTCCCTGATCTCGGTGCGTGATCAGTTGGCGGGCGCTTTGTGCGATCTGGATACGGCGCGCTTCGGTGCGCCGTTCGGTCATCCCGTCCGCAGCTACCTTGCGTTGTCTCAGATGGCCGTTGTCGCAAATATCCGCTCCATGTGCAACGTTGCGAAGTCCGAGGGTATGCCACCGAAATTTCTGAAGGCGTGCAGTAGCGAAACGATGCGAATCGGCGACTGCGTTGCGGCCCGTTACAAAGATAAGCCGGAGGGGCTTGTCGAAGCGGTTTTCAAGGAGACCTGCGGTGAAAGCTCCTTAAGGGCCAATGGATTGGTCCAGATCCTGATTGCGAAACTGGGTATCGATGAGGCGCAGATAAAGTCAGCCTGCCCTTGATTCTATAACGTGCGGAAGGCGCGAGGTTTGTTCAGATGGCGAATACGCTCATAGCAAAGGTCCAAAGGAATCTGAAGGGTTTCACCGATCCGGACACTGCGTCCCAGTTCGAGTGCATGGTCAAAAAGGGCAGCTATGAATGTCTGGAGTATCGCCGGAAGTTTCCCGGTCCGGATACGGACTACGCAAGGCTCGATATGGACACCCTTGCGGACGGCGATACCTGGATCTGTACCCGTTGGAAGAAAGATGTCTACGCCAAGGTCGTCGAACAGGAGGAGACGCCACGACAATCGGATCTGCCGGAGAGCTTCGATGATGGTGTGGAAGAGGCGAGCCTGGTGGCGCTCCTGGACAGATTCAGGGCGTTTCGCTACACCCCAAGGGGTGCCCGTTACCCGTTCCCGTTGCAGGGGATTTCGGTAAAGCAATCTCCGCCGCACAAGAACAACTGCTGCACTTTCGTGGAGGCGCTGGTGGTCAGGGCATGGCTGGACAACGTCCCGGGATTTCGATGGGATGCTCACGGCCACGCCCAATTGATGATTCTCGGCAGCGACCTGTTTTCCCCGGTAAAGGAGTTGATCGAACGGGGGATCGCCGTTGCCCTCGACCCGGATGCACCTCCCGCCCCGTGGAGCGTGGTGCAGGGTTGGAGCGCAAACAACAGCGGCCACTCCTTCATCATCGTTGCCCATCATGACGAAAGCGACCGTATCCTGACGCTGGAGTCCAACAGTGCCTACGGACTGGACGGTGTCGGCTTTCGCAAGCTGGGCGGATTGCGGGAGTTTCAGCCCGGGCAGGCGCCCTCACGCTGGTGGGAGAACCCCAGAACCCCTACCTGGAAAGATATTCGCCGCTGGTATCCGAAACGCAGGCTTTGCGCCCTGAAGATCAACAATGTCACATGGCCCTGGGCTTCCTGATACAGGGCGGGACGGAGATCGTTCGTATTCGTTCTGTCAGGGTAATGCGGCTGCCGTGGGCAGAATCGTAGCCTGTGTTGAGCGAAACGAAACACGGGTAACAAAATCCTGGGTTTCGCTTCGCTGTACGCAGGCTACATGTTACTGACAGGTGGGCTTTTATTGTGGAGCAAATAAAGGCGGTCCGGGCAGACATAACCAAACTGGACGTGGATGCGATAGTCAATGCCGCCAATTCCAGTCTTCTCGGAGGCGGCGGCGTGGATGGTGCCATCCATCGGGCCGCGGGGCCGGAACTCGTCAAAGAATGCCGGCGGTTGGGCGGCTGCGAGACGGGGGATGCAAAAATGACCGGGGGCTACGGGCTTCCGGCCCGGTTCGTTATTCATACCGTGGGGCCGGTTTGGCAGGGCGGCATGGCGGGTGAAGCCGATATGCTTGCGGGTTGTTACCGAAGGAGCATGGAACTTGCCGCGCAGCACGGGCTCGAGCGCATCGCGTTTCCCGCCATCAGCACCGGCGTCTACGGTTATCCCATGGTGCCGGCCACCCGAATAGCGGTTGCCACGGTACGGGATTTTCTCTCAAGTTATAAGACCGGAATCCATGTGGTTTTTTGCTGCTTTTCCGAAAACGATCTCAGGGTCTATGAACAGGTGATAGACCCCAGCGAGGAGCGGCGAGGTGGTAGGGCCGGTTAAAAGGATTTAATGAACTATCCTTGGTTGGCAGGATAGTCGCGATTATCCTCTCAGGCTCAGGCGTTTATTCTGTGTTCCGGGAAAAATCACAGGCCATTTTTAAAAAGGGGAATTGTCGATGAAAAAGCGCATCGTGATCTGTGCGGATGGTACCTGGAACCGCCCCGAAAAGGATCTCGACAAGGACGTTCCCACCAACGTGCTTCGAATGGCCCGTTCGATCAAGCCGGTGGGCCGAGACCAGATGCCGCAGCAGGTTTTCTACGACTGGGGCATCGGCTCCTACTACGATACGGTCATTGGCGGTACCACGGGGAAGGGCATCAATAAGAACATCATGGACGATTACCGTTATATCGTTCAGAACTATGCACCCGGCGACGAACTGTACCTGTTCGGCTTCAGCCGCGGTGCCTACACCGTGCGCAGCCTGTGCGGTTTGATCAATAACTGCGGGATTCTCAAACGCCCCCATGCACGGTTGATCCAGGCGGCCTTCGATCACTACAAACATCCGGGAAAGCACTACAGACCCAGTGGTCAGAAATCCGTCAAGTTCCGCCGGGACTATTCTCATGCCTCCCGCAGGATCAAATACGTGGGTGTCTGGGACACGGTGGGCGCACTGGGGATTCCGTTCAGTTTCTTCGGCCTGCTGGAGCCCAAGGATGAATTCCATGATACGGAGATCGGCCCCAACATCCAGATTGCGCGCCATGCCCTGGCCATAGACGAAAAGCGTGCTGACTTTGAGCCGACAGTCTGGCAGCCCCAGGGCGGTATGGATCTGATGCAGGTCTGGTTTGCCGGGGTGCATTCCGACGTGGGCGGGGGCTATCAGCCAGACCGGAAGGGTCTGCTCTCATCGGACCATGCATTGGAGTGGATGATGAAGGAGTCCAAGGCTGCGGACCTGACGCTGGAGCCCCATCTGGGCCAGGGCCTGGATCCCAAGCCCACGGCCAACTTGCATAAGTCGCGTCGACACATCTTCCGGTCCAAGCCGCCCCAGTACCGGACAATAGCGCACAACAAGGGCAAGGTGCTGATTCACTCGTCGGTGAAACAGCGATGGGACAAGGACTCGAAATACCGACCGAAAAACCTGGTGGAGTACCTGAACCGGCACGGGTGGCCGAATGACCTGGTCCGCTGAGCGGAACCACCAAGGCAGGGACCGAAAAGCGCACTACCTTTTCGGGATGGACCGGGTTGACCCGGCGGCCTTCAATAGCTCTTGATGGGTCGTTACGCCGGGGATTTACCGAATTGTATGACCTTTTTTTGAGGCGAGAGATTGATTTCGTCGATCACGGCACCGGTGCGGGCGCTGAGCATCAGCCACACGGCATCCGCCACATCTTCGGGGGTTAGATGATCGCCGGGGGCCTTTCCAGGCCTGAAGTTCATCCCATCGAAAAAACCTGTATCGACCATGCCGGGATTGACGATGCCGACCCTGACCCCGGATCCTGCGCACTCCTCCCGAAGCGACTGGGCCAGTCCACGAACGGCAAACTTTGTGGCTGAGTAAACCGCCCCTTTTTTACCACCGGAAACAGCGGCCTCCGATCCCATGAAAATAAGATTTCCGGCGGTTCTCTTTTTGAATGCGGGTAGAAACTCCCGAGCCAGCAGAATCGAGGCGGTGAGATTGAGGTCGATGAGTTCCCTGATCTGTGCAGGTGAAAACTCCTCGAGTGAACCGAAGCGCCCAATCCCGGCATTGCAGACGATACCGTCTATCTCCGGATGTTGAAGGTGCAGGGATTTCAGTTTCCCGGGCAGGTCGTCTGTCAAAGAGAGATCCAGGGAGAAGCCCGTAAATGCCGTTCCTGAACCGGTATTTGGCGGCCATTCACGGCTAATGCCTATTACCCGGCAGCCTTCCGCCAGGGCCTTGTCGGCAATGGCCCTGCCGATACCCTTGCTGGCTCCGGTGACCAGCAGCGTTCTGTCAGTGCTCATTCCTGACCCTTAACTGAAGCAGCAGCCGGTCAAGCAGTGACAGACGGTCTTTTATCAAACGGGAGACCATCTTGGCGTTGATTCCGACGGCGGGTTGAAGCAGGTTATCCGATATCACTTTCAGGCAGTATATCCGGTCGGGTGGCGCATACTGCAGTGCCGCCGCATAAAATCCCGCAGCCTCCATGTCACAGAGCGTCGGTCTTCGATAGCCCATGTCCGGTCCGCTGAGGGTGGTCAGCCTGTCCGTGGCGCAGGGCGGTTCGAACGGGATGGTTGCCCGCCATGTACCGTTGTCGTCCCCATCCAGGATCTCACTGGCCAATACCGCTTCACCGATGGCGCGGCTCGGGTGGCCCGCGATGCCCAGGTTCACCCAGACTGCCTGAACAGCCCCCAGCATTTGGGCCAGCCAGGAGGTGGCATCGTAAGCGGCCTTTTTTCCCACCCCGGACACCACCAGTGTCATGTTGCGGTTCCTATAAAGTGGCGTATGGTTCACACTGTTGTCCCTGATCAGGCCATAATGACCGTTGAGCGGCTTCGCCTCGGCGGGCAAAGCGGTTACCAGACATATCGGTGTCTCGGTCATCGGTCGAATTCCTGTCCACCCGAAAAGCTTGTTGTAGAGGGAGATGTTTCGGATGTTACAACTACTTAAAGTATTACGGCAATCGACCGATCTATCTTCCTATAGGGTGATTTTCCGCCCGGGGAGATTAACGTTTTAGGGGCTGCGGCCAAGCAAGCGACCGAGAGTGTCGCGGGAACTGCACCATGCGTTTCTGGAAACTGACCGCCATTGCGGTTCTGACCGGTATGCTCGTGATACCGGCACTGGCCGACATCGCGGAGATGCATCTGTTCCGGATCGGCACCGGGGGGAGCGGTGGCACCTATTATCCCATCGGCGGTCTGGTGGCGCTGGCAATCAGCAATCCACCCGGCTCCAGGCCCTGTGAATCCGGCGGCAGTTGCGGGGTGCCCGGTCTGGTCGCAACAGCCCAGTCCTCCAACGGCTCCGTGGCGAATGTCAGGGCGGTGCAGTCAGGCGCGCTGGAATCGGCTTTCGCGCAGTCGGATGTGGCCTACTGGGCCTATACCGGCTCCGGAGGCTTCAGTAACGACGGGTCGGCGACCCGGCTGCGAACCATCGCCAGCCTCTATCCTGAAAGCATTCATCTGGTCACACGTCGTGAATCCGGTATCCGGACGGTAGGGGATCTTCGCGGAAAACGGGTTTCTCTCGACGAACCAGGCTCCGGCACACTCACGGATGCCCAAATCGTTCTCGAGGCCTTCGGACTCAGCACAGAGGATTTCCAGGCCGAATATATCAAGCCCGATCTTGCCGCGGAAAAGATGCTGGGTAATCAAATCGACGCTTTTTTCTTTGTGGCCGGCTACCCAGCGCTTTCAATTTCCCGGCTCGCGGAAAAGACTGAGATTTACCTTGTGCCCCTGGAAGGGGCGGAGTTACGTGAACTCATGAGAACGCACCGGTTCTTTTCGGAAACCGTCATTCCGAAGAACAGTTATACGGGTGTGGCACCGACGCCCACCCTGAGCGTCGGTGCCCAGCTGATTACATCATCTGAGCAGGATGAGGTATTGATATACGAGATAACGAAATCGCTTTGGAATGCCAATTCGCGATGGCTCCTCGACAATGGTCATGCCAAGGGCAGGTCTGTAACCCTCGAGACGGCACTGCACGGTATTGCCACACCTCTGCACCCGGGTGCGGAACGTTACTACAGGGAAGTGGGAATGCTGGCTGGAGATAAATAATGTCCAGCCGGATAGCGGAGGATATTTTTGCGGCGAAGGCCAGGCATTGAAAACTCTGCTGAGAAAACTTGCCACCTGCTCTTCGAGTTCGCTCATACTCATAACCCTTCTGCTGCTCGTTACCGGCACTTTCATCTACTATGCACAGAAGACGCTCGGCGATATCCAGGCCTCCCTGCCGATTGACCTGTCCAAGCAGGAGCAGGATGTGGCCCTGTTGGTCAGCGAGTTCAGCGATCTTATTCGCCTCGTGCAGTCGGCGAAATCCGCAGACAAGCCGGAGGCGATAAAACGGCTGGCGGATCAGATCAGCCTGGTTGATCGGCATCTGGAGAAGATGCGGGAGGAATACCGTTTTAACGATCTGATCGGTGTCTCGGCGATACACGCCGTTCTCAACCCCGCGATGTTTGATATCAGCAAATGGTCCAGGGAGGGCGTCTATAGTTTTACCCCTGATTCGCCCCAAACCCTCGGGTTGATTGAGCTTCGCGCCGATGAAGCAAACCGGAGGGCCACCCAGCTGCTTTCCCATTCGGCGGGGAAGGCCCTGGAGATACTCTCCCGGCAGGCGTGGCGCATGAAAAGATTCCGGCAGGTGACTACCACCACCCTCGGTATTCTGGGCATTATGTCCCTGGCACTCGTGATCTCGGCCCTGCGCCAGCAGCGGACCGTGTTCGCATTAAGGGAGAGCGAGGAGCAGATTCGGTTCCGGGCCAACTTTGATCAGATAACGGGTCTTCCAAACCGGCCGAATTTCATTGAACATCTGGGCGAGGCGGTGGCTCGCAGCTGCAGGACACGGAACCTGATTGCTCTGCTCTTCATAGATCTCGATCGTTTCAAGACCATCAACGACACCCTGGGACACGATATCGGAGACCAGCTCATCAGGGAGGTGGGTCAACGGATCAGTCAATGTGTCAGATCGACAGACATGGTCGCACGCCTGGGAGGCGATGAGTTTACGGTGTTGTTGCAGGATATGTCCGATGCCATGCACGCATCCCTGATTGCGGAATCGATCATCGAACAGCTCTCCCGCCCCTACCGGATCGAATCCCACGAGGTCTACTCAAGTGCCAGCATCGGCATCACCATCTGCCCGATCGACAGCGAGGATGCCAGCACCCTGTTGAAGAACGCGGACATGGCCATGTATCAGGCCAAGGACATGGGGCGCGACACCTTCCGCTTTTTTACATCCACGATGACCGAGCAGGCCCGGCATTTTCTCGAAATCGACAAGGATCTGCGCCAGGCCATGGCGCGTGAAGAGCTGTTTATCGAGTATCAGCCGATATATGACCTTCAGGAGGGCAGGATCGCCGGCATCGAGGCACTCATGCGCTGGAGACATCCGGAAAAGGGGGTGATCATGCCGGATGTCTTTATCCCCGTTGCCGAGGAGACAGGTCTGATCGTGCCCATGGGCTACTGGATTTTGGAGCAGGCATCCAGGCAGGCCGTCAGTTGGCAACGGTTGGGAGCGGCCATGCCTTATCTGGCGGTCAATGTCTCCACGCGACAGATCATGAGCGGCTTCTGCAGGGAAAAGATCGGCCCCTTACTGGAAAAGTCGGGCTTTCCCGCTAACCGCCTGGTGCTGGAAATCACCGAGTCTCTGCTGATGGGCAATGATAACCGGGTAAACGAGGCCCTGGGTGGTTTTCGTGAAATGGGTGTGGAACTGGCGGTGGATGATTTCGGCACCGGCTACTCCGCACTCAACTACCTGCGCAACTTTCCCGTCAGCCTGTTGAAAATAGACAGATCCTTCATCAGGGACATGGTTGAGGACCACGGAGACGCCCGCCTGGTGGAAACCATCGTCGCGATGGCGGGAGGCCTGGATCTTGGCGTGGTGGCCGAAGGTGTTGAAACACCCGATCAACACTACGCCCTGCAGAAGCGGGGCTGCAGCATGGTGCAGGGGTTTTTCTACAGCAACCCGGTGGATGCGGGTGCCGTGGATTTGCTTCTATCGGAGGGAAACGGTATTGAAGACCGGATTCCGGCAGACACCTCGACCAGGGCCTCTTAGGGCCTAGTGGGCCACGCGGCCCACTAGGTCATCTTCAGATAATCAGACTGCAGTTTCAGGTAGCTCTCGGCCTCCTCGGACTTGCCCCGTTTACCGGCGCCCTTTGCCAGGATGGCGGCCTTGTATGCCAGCATGGATGCGGCCGCCGAGAGATTTTTCCCGCTAATGGCACCGCTGTTGACGATCTTTTCCAGGGCCCGGACGCGGAATCTGTCCATCCCCCAGAACTGCTGTGAGAGCTGATCCGTATGCCCGCCGTATTTGACGATCTGCGGGGTCTCCAGATAGGCCACGGGGTGGCGTGAGCAGATGCGCAACCACAGATCATAGTCCTCACAGGCCGGCAGGCATTCGTCGAACAGCCCGATCTCATCGAACAGGGAGCGTCTTATCAGCACCGATGAAGGGGAGATGACGCACAAGGGCAGGCAGTTGGGAAATATCCATCCACCGCTCTTGGCGTGTTTTTTCATGGCATTCACCCGCCGGCCTTTGCGTACCCAGATCTCCCCGGTGTGGCAGAGGGGGTGATCAGGCAGATCCGTCAGCAGTTGCAGCTGTTTGGCCAGTTTTTCCGGCAGCCATTCGTCGTCGGAATCCAGCAGCGCAATCCATTCTCCGCGGGATGCCTTTATGCCCAGGTTGCGTGCGCTGCTCACCCCGCGGTTTGACTGGTGGAGATAGTGGCATTCGGGAAAGGCTCGTTCCACCAATTGGCGCGTATCGTCCGTGGAGCCGTCATCCACGATGATGATCTCCAGGGGCCTCAGGGTCTGTCTCTGCACCGATGTCACGGCCCGGCCCAGCAGGGCGGCGCGATTATAGGTGGGTATGACGACAGAAACAGACGCTAAAGACAACGGGGTTCAGGAAGCGGTTGAACAGGCCGCCCGGCGCGCCTTGTTCAGTTGTCCCACCATGTCTTCCAATGACGGAATGCAGTCAATCCGTTCGATCATGGTGGACACGGGGCCGAAACGGGAAAGGGTATTGCCATAGAATTCCCAGATCGGGTCCTTGATGGATTCGATATCGCAGACTTCCGGTTCGCAAAGCTGCATGGCGCCAGCCAGGTGTATCTGCTGTACCCGGCTTTCCGGCAGGAGGTTGAGATAATCGTCCGGATC
>JAHEHQ010000044.1 GCA_024644505.1 Gammaproteobacteria bacterium | reverse complement strand
TGCTGCGCTCAACGCATACTACATTTGAAAACTATTCTCAGGTTGCTCCAGCAACCGCTTCAGATGACCCAGAAAGCGCGCACCGTCCGCGCCGTTGATGAGCCGGTGGTCGATGGCCAGAGTCACCGGCATCAGCAGTCGTTCCTCCCACTTACCCTCATGGTTTCGCATACGGTCCCAGCGAGCCGTTCCCACGCCGACGATGGATGACTGGGGCCAGGCGATGATCGGGAAGATGCTGCCCGCCCCCAGACTTCCCAGGTTGGAGAGTGTGATGCCGGCACCCTGCAGTTCGGGGATCTCCAGTCTGTTTTCACGCGCCCTGGCGGCCAGGTCTTTCAGTTCCCCGGCCAGCGCCATCACATCCTTGTCCGGCACCTTTCTGATAACCGGCACCACCAGGCCGCGGTCGGTATCCACCGCCACGCCTATGTCGATGTAACGGCGCTGGACGATTTCATCGTTGAGGGTGTCCAGGGAGGCATTGAACAGGGGAAAGGCCTGGAGTGTCTGCGCCAGGCTCTTCAGAATGAAGGGCGTGATCGAAACAGGAAGCGCCTTGTCAGTCCCCGTGTCATTGAGACGCGAGCGGCGGCGTTCGAGTACCGTGATGTCGATTCGGTCCTGAAGCCAGGCGTGGGGGATTTCCCGCCAGGCGCGGGCCATGTTGCGCGCGGTGGCCCGCTGCAGGGTCCCGATGGGTTGGCGCTCGATCTCTCCGAACGTGCTCAAGTCGGGCAGTGGACTGTTTGACGGGGCGACCGGTCCGGGGCCGGGCCCTGCCCGGAGGAGCCGGCCGGCATGGGCGATCACGTCCTGTCTGCTGATTCGCCCCCGCCCGCCTGTGCCCGGGACGGAACGGATATCCAGCCCCAGTTCCGTCGCCATGCGTCGCGCGGCAGGTCCTGCCGGTGCGGGATGATCATCGAACCGGGTCGGAATCGTTGCGGCGCTTACCGGGGGATGTCTCTGCGGGTTCCCGATGCTGTACGAACGACCCGCCCTCACCGGGTCGGTTGGTGCTTCATGGGTTTCGACGATCTCCCCGGGGGAGTCCTTCGCCGCGGCCGCCTGGCACTCGATGTCAGCCATCCTGCCACCGACCCGTACCTCGGAACCCATGACGGCAATCAGTTCCCTGACCCGGCCGTCAACGGTCGCGGGGACTTCCACGGTCACCTTGTCGACCTCCAGTTCGAACAGGGTCTGGCCGGCGGTGACCCGGTCCCCCGGGGCAACCAGGACTGCGACGACCACGCCCGATTCGATGCCTTCCCCCAGACTCGGCAGGCGCTGGGTCTCTATCATGGCCTCACACCCCCGACGGGGCGCGCTTCTCCGGATCGATGGCAAAACGCCTGATTGCCGCTTCGACCCGGTCTGGGGCCACAGCACCCTCCAGGGCGAGGGCCTGCAGTGCGGCCACCACCATGAACCGGGCGTCGATCTCGAAATGGTTTCGCAGATCGGCCCGGGATTCGCTCAGGCCGTAACCATCGGTCCCCAATACCTGGGAGCGCCCGGGCAGCCAGGGCGTGATGCTGCCGGCCAGATTCTTCACGTAGTCGCTGGCCGCGACGAATACCCCGGATTCACCCTCCATGACCCGGCTCAGATAGGGCTGGCGGGGCACATCGGTGGGATGCAGCCGGTTCCAGCGCTCCGCTTCCAGGGCATCCCGGTAGAGTTCGTTGAAGCTGGTGACACTCCAGACATCGGCATCGATTTCCATCTCCTGCAGTAGGTTTTGCGCTTCCAGCGCCTGCTGCATGATCGGGCCGCTTGCCAGCATATGCACTTTGATATTCTCACCCGGGGCCGGCGAACCTTTACGGTATCGGTAGATGCCGCGAAGTATCCCTTCCTCCATATCATTCAGGTTCTCCACAGCCGGCATCGGGTGGTTTTCGTTGTACAGGGTGATGTAGTAGAAGAGATTCTCCTGCCGTTCGTACATGCGGTGTATGCCGTCACGGATGATAACCGCCAGTTCATAGGCGAATGCCGGGTCATAGCTTCGAAGGCCCGGCACGGTGCCCGCGAGGATATGGGAGTGCCCGTCCTGATGCTGCAGTCCTTCGCCGTTGAGCGTGGTTCGCCCCGCCGTACCGCCGAGCAGAAAGCCCCGGCACATGATGTCACCACAGGCCCAGATACTGTCCCCGACCCGCTGAAAACCGAACATGGAGTAGAAAAAATAGAAGGGGATGGTCGGTATCCCGTAGGTGGCGTAGGCGCTGCCTGCGGCCATGAATGAGGAGATGGCGCCGATCTCGCAGATGCCTTCCTGCAGTATCTGGCCATCCGTCGTCTGTCGATAGCTCAGCAGGCTGTCCTTGTCCACCGGTGTGTATCTCTGGCCGTCCGGGGAGTAGATGCCCGCAGAACGGAAAAGGGCATCCAGGCCGAAGGTCCTGGCCTCGTCCGGCACGATGGGTACGACGTAGCGGCCGATGGCCGGGTCTTTCAGGAGCAGGCCGAGCATACGAACCATCGCCATGGTGGTGGATACCGGCCTTTCCCCCGTCCCGTCGAGGAACTCGGAAAACAGGGTCATGGGGGGTGCGGGAAGCGGATCGCACGCCACCGATCTTTCCGGTACGAAACCGCCCAGGGTCTCCCGGCGTTCCTGCAGATAGCGGATTTCCGGGCTGTCGTCGGCAGGGCGATAGAATTCCGCCCTATCGGCCGCGTCCGGCGCAAGGGGTATCCGGAGCCGTTCCGCATAGGCGCGGCGTTCCCCGGTGGTCAACTGTTTCTTGATATGGGTGGTGTTGCGCCCCTGGCTTCCCGTTCCCATGCGGTCGCCTTTGACCGTCTTGATCAGGATAACCGTGGGCCTTCCCGCGCTCTTGAGTGCCCGCTGATAAGCGGCGTGGATCTTCCTGCGGTCCTGGCCGCCCCGCTTCATGGTCTGGAGTTCCCGGTCGGTCAGGGAACGCAACAGCTGCTGCAGGCGCGGGTCACCCTTCGTCCAGAATGCCCTGTGCACCTCTCCCGGTGAGACGGACAGATATTGATAATCCCCGTCAAGCGCCTTCTCCATGCGTTCTCGCAGCAGGCCGTCCCGATCCCTGGCCAGAAGCCTGTCCCATTCACCGCCCCAGATCACCTTGATCACGTTCCAGTCGGCGCCGCGAAAACTGCGTTCCAGCTCCTGGATGATCTTGCCGTTGCCACGCACCGGGCCGTCCAGGCTCTGGAGATTACAGTTGATGACCAGGATCAGGTTGTCCAGTCTCTCCCGGGCGGCGATGTTCAGTGTGCCCAGCACCTCGGGCTCATCCACCTCGCCGTCGCCGATGAAACACCATACCTTGCCGCCGTTGGCCGGTTTCAACCCGCGATGTTCCAGATATTTCGCGAAACGGGCCTGGTAGATCGCCACCGGTGAGGCCAGGCCCATGGAGGCGCTGGGGATCTGCCAGAAGTCGGGCAGCAGGCGCGGATGGGTGTAGGAGGGGAGTCCGCCCTCGGGCTGCAGTTCGCGCCTGTAGTTTTCCAGCTGCCCGGTGGTGAGCCTCCCTTCGAGCCAGGCCCGTGCGTAAATAGCGGGTGCTGCCGCCGGCTGCAGCATCACGATGTCGCCGCCGTAATTCGCGTCGCGGCAGCGAAAGAAATGATTCTGTCCCACCTCCATCAGCGTGGAGGCGGAGGCATGGGTGGCCAGGTGACCGCCGACGCCGCTGCCGCTGTCAGCGGCCCTCACCACCATGGCCATGGCGTTCCAGCAGACGATATCCTCCAGCTGCCTTTCGATCACGGGGTTGCCGGGGTAGGGTGGCTCCTCCTCAGCCGGGATGCTGTTGACGTAGGGTGTGCCCAGGACGGATTTATCGAGAGGCAAACCCCGTTCGAGCACACGGCGTTCCAGGGACCGCAGGATCTCCCTGACACCGTCTTCGCCGTAACGCTCATGAATGAAATCGATGGATTCGAGCCACTCTTTGAGCTCGGCGTGAAAATCCTCGTTTTGCTCTGTGGATGTGGGGAAATTCATGGCTGCCGGGCCCCGGTTCTTTCAATGGGTCAGACTCGATTGAAAGAAATATTGAATTATGATCCGTTTTACTTACCGCATCCTACACATAATCCGGTACAGGTGTTAACTGTTGCCCCGAAGCACCTTGATCTGGAAGAGCATGTTGCGCTCCTCCTCCTCCAGCGCAGACTGGATGTAGCGGATGGTGTTCCGGTAGCGGGGGATGATGTTGTATTTCAGGGCATTGACCCGCTTGCGGGCTTTTCGCTGTTCGTTCATCAGGCGCCCCAGGGCCATCTCGGCCTCTCCGAGCCGGGTCAGCTGCAGGGCGGCAGCGGTCAGTTTGCTGCGGGTGGTGTCGAGGCTGGCATCGGTTCCAAGCAGGCCCACCGGCTGCATGGGCAGTTTCTCCGCCGTGATTGCCGGGTACACCACACCGAGGCTGCGCTTGGGGATGATGTCGATGCGCAGGCCCGGCTGCATCCCCAGGCCGGCCTGCTGCAGGGCGCGGCTGCCCATCCTGAGGAAGGATATGCTGAGCCAGTGATAGGCTTCCTTCACCGCTTCGTGGGTCAAATCCCGCTGTCTGCGATATTCCCCGATTCGCTGGTAGACGAGTCGGGTGAGCAGTTCCCGCTTGCGTTCCAGCAGCTCGTGACCCTCCTCCAGGAACCGCACCTGCTTTTTCAGGTTCAACAGGGTGTGCTTGGTGGGCGGTACCTTGAGCAGCTGCTGATTCATCGCTGGCTTTTCCTAATCATCACTTTTTCCCGCTGTGATGGTATTTGGCGATATCGGTCTCGCTGACCCGGGACAAGGCATCATTGGGGAAATGGCTCAACAGTTCCCAGGCGAGGTTGAGGGTCTCGATGATAGACCGGTCTTCGTCCTCTCCCTGGGTCACGAACTGCAGATCGAAGGCGTCGGCGAATTCCAGGTAACGGCGGTCTCTTTCGGACAGTTCGTCTGCACCGATGATGGATGCCAGATTGCGGGCCTCCTGGGCCCTGGCATAGAGTGCGTAAAGCTGACTGGCGACCCGTGGATGGTCCTCCCGGGTATCGTCCTTGCCTATACCGTCTTTCATCAGCCTCGAAAGAGAGGGAAGTATGTGTATCGGCGGGTATACACCCTGATTATGCAGTTCACGGCTCAGCACGATCTGCCCCTCCGTGATATAGCCGGTCAGATCCGGGATGGGATGGGTGATGTCGTCCGAGGGCATGGTCACCACGGGCATCAGGGTGATGGAGCCGTGGCGGTCGCGGATGCGGCCGGAACGTTCGTAGATCTCCGCCAGGTCCGAATAGAGGTATCCCGGATAGCCCTTGCGGGACGGCACATCGCCCTTGGCCGTGGACACCTCGCGCAGGGCCTCCGCATAGTTGGTCATGTCGGTCATGACCACCAGCACGTGCCGGTCCAGATCGAAGGCCAGATATTCCGCCGCGGTCAGCGCCACCCTGGGCAGTGCCAGGCGCTCCACGGGTGGGTCGTCCGCCAGGTTGATGAACATCACCACGTTGCCGAGCACCCCGGAAGAGGCGAAATCTTCCTCGAAAAAGCGGGCATCCGAGTGGGAAACGCCCAAAGCGGCAAACACCACGGAAAATCCGCTTTCCTCGTCCATCAGCCGTGCCTGGCGCACGATCTGGGCGGTGATACGGTTGTGGGGCAGCCCGGAGCCGGAGAAGATTGGCAGCTTTTGCCCCCTTACCAGGGCGTTGAGGCCGTCGATGGTGGAGATGCCGGTCTGGATGAACTCACGGGGGTAGGTGCGTGCCGCCGGGTTGATCGCCGAACCGCTGACGTTGCGGCGCACGTTCGACACGATGGGCGGTCGATTGTCCCTGGGTTCACCGATGCCGTTAAAAACCCTGCCCAGCAGCTCCGGCGACAGGCTGATCTCCAGGGGCTGGTCCATGAAGCGGACCCATGTGGTTTCCAGATCCAGGTCGTCGGTTCCCTCGAAGACCTGGATCAGGGCCTCCGAACGGGAGCTGCGTATCACCTGTCCGTTGCGCTGGCGGCCGCGATGGTCGCGAATCATCACCCGGTCGCCAAAGGCCACCCGGGGCACCTGCTTTACCAGCAGCAGCCCCCCCCTCGCCGAAGCAACAGTTCGATACTCCTTGGCGCTCATCGGGCATGCTCCTCGAACTTGGCGTATTCCAGACGCACTTGCTCAAACTCCCCGAGGATCTCAACCAGCAACTCCCGCAGTTTATCGGTCTGCTGGCTGTTGTAGACTTGCTTGGCCCGCCGGGCCCGCGTCAGCAACGGCAGTTCCATCAGCTCCTGTACCGGCACCCCCAGTTCGATGAGTTCGGCGCCTTTGTGGTAGATGGTCAGCATCAGGTTGAGAAGCAGGAACTGCTTTTCAGGGGAGGCAAAGGTGTCCACCGGGTCCAGGGCGCTTTGTTGCAGCAACCCCTCCTTGATCAATGCCGCCCCTTCCAGTTCCCAGCGTTGAGCCGAAGACAGGGCTTCAGACCCCACCAGGTTGACGATGCGCGAGAGTTCAGCATCCCGAGCCAGCAGCGCCAGCGCCTCTCCGCGCCATTTTTCCCAGGAGGCGTCCACCTCCCGGTGCCACCATTCGGCCGCGGTATGCACGTGCTCTGAGAAGCTGCCCACCCAGTCCACTGCCGGGTAGTGGCGGGCATCCGCCAGGTCCTTGGAGAGTGCCCAGAAGGTCTGGATGATCTCCTTGGTGTGAGCCGTCACCGGTTCAGAGAAATCGCCCCCGGGCGGGGATACCGCCCCGACCAGGGTGACGGACCCCTTGCCGCACCCCCCGGTCTCGACGCGGCCGGCCCGCTCGTAAACGGCGGCCAGCCGGGATGCCAGATAGGCCGGGTAGCCTTCTTCAACCGGCATCTGTCCCAGGCGTCCGGAGACTTCCCGCAGGGCCTCGGCCCAGCGGCTGGTGGAGTCGGCCAGCATCAGCACGTCGTAGCCCTGATCCCTGTAGTATTCCGCGAGGGTCAGCCCCACGTAGATCGACGCCTCCCGTGCCACCACCGGCATGTTGGAGGTGTTGGCAACCAGCAGGGTGCGCTCCATCAGGTCGCGACCGGTATAGGGGTCCTGGAGCTTGGGGAAGCTTTCCAGCACGTCCACCAGTTCATTGCCGCGCTCGCCGCAGCCCACATAGATGACGATATCGGCGTTCGACCAGCGCGCGATCTGCTGCTGCACCATGGTCTTGCCGGCCCCGAAAGGCCCCGGGACCGCGCCCTTGCTCCCCTTCATCAGGGGGAAGAAGGTGTCGAGGATGCGCTGTCCGGTAATGAGCGGCGCACTGCCGTGATCCCGGCTCCTGTAGGGCCTGGGTATACGCACCGGCCAGCGGTGGAACAGCTTGAGTTTCCGGGTTCGGCCATCCGGCGTACGGACACGGCCGATGGGCTGTTCCAGTTGGTATTCACCTTCCGGCGCCAGTTCCAGCAGGCTGCCGAAACGATTCGGCGGCACCAGGATGCGATGCTCGATGGTGTTGGTCTCCTGGACGGTGCCCAGGCGCATGCCGGTGGTGAGTTCGGCGCCAATTTGCAGTTTGGGATCGGGAACGAAATGCCAGCTGCGCTCCCGATCCAGGGAGGGCAGGTTGAGGCCGCGGGGTATGTGGTCCCCGGCCTGCAGAAAGATCTTCTCGAGGGGGCGCTGTATGCCGTCGAAGATGCCGCCCAGGAGTCCGGGTCCAAGTTCCACCGACAGGGGCCATCCCAGGCCGGCCACGGGTTCTTCGGGGCGCAGGCCTTCGGTAGATTCGTAGGCCTGGACGATGGCTTCCTCTCCATCCAGTGCGATCACCTCGCCGACCAGCCCCAACCGGCCGATCTCCACCTGCTCCCCGTTACGCAAACCCGGCAGGAGTATGGTGACGATGGGACCGTTTATCTCGCGGATGACGCCGCTTCTGGGAGGCGTGTTCATCATATGCCGTTCTCGATGCCACCCGGCAGCAGCCGCTCTATGATCGTCTGTTGCAGACTCCCCCGGAGCCGTTCCATGCGTCCTTCGAAGGTGTTGTCGACCCGGATACGGTTGTCGTTGCTGCGCACCAGGATGCCGCCCAGTGTATTGATGGGGCTGCTCGACAACAGGATCTGTTTGTCCGGCGCCGCTTTCCTGGAGAACTGCTCCCAGACGGGCCTGAACCGCTCCTGATCCCGGGCGTTGACCTCCGCCGTGAGCTCCTTTCGTTCAATCTCATCGGCACCCCTCCCAAGAAGGTCAGACATCAGGGGCAGATAGCGCGCTTCATCATTGGCCAGAGACTGCATCAGATCCCCGAGACGCTCGCGAACTCCCTCCACCAGGTTCCAGCGAAGATGGTCCATTTCCTTTTGCAGCTTGAGTTCATTTGCCTGGACCATGCGGCGATAGGTGCGATCGGCCTGGGCCTTTGAAATGAGCACTTCGCGTTCCTCCCGCAGCCTGAGCCGCTGATGGGCATCTCTCAGGATATTGTCCCGGCTGCGCTCGGCCCGTTGCCGGTATTCCGATGCCAGGCGATGGGCGCGTTCGAGGATGGCGGCCTCGAGTGCTTTGACCTGGTCCATTATCCGGCCTGAGGCCCTGGCTGATCCGGTCCCAGCAGGTTCCGGACCTGCCGGTCGACGGGGCTTTGAAAACGATCGGGTTCGTTGAGGGGCGGCACCTCGGTGACGACGATGCGTCCGCCTTCTGCCCTCACCCTGTCCAGTATCCTGGAGTGCTTTTCCGCCAGCCGGCAGTCCAGCACCACGAACGCGTTGGTCCGGGTATTCACGAGCTCGCTGATCACCTCTTCAAGCTGTTGGATGCTGGGGTCGGGCCAGGTTTCGAAGCCGATCAGCTGGAAGCCGTCCGTCAGTGCCGAATCACCCAGAAACAGCATCCGCGTGGGCGTCGGATCGTTGGTCTCGATCATCAGATTTTTTCCAGCAGCAGAATACTCATCACCAGGCCATAGATGGCAATGCCCTCCGCCAGGCCCAGGTATATGAGTGTCCTGCCGAAGATTTCCGGTCTTTCCGCCAGTACCGCCAGGGAGGCGGCACCGATCGGGCCCACGGCTATTCCTGCGGCAATGGTGCTCACCGCCGTGGGCAGGCCTACGCCGATAATGCCAAGTCCCATGCCTATGGAGATCTCACCGGCGGCCCCGGCCACCGCGGGGGCTGCCAGCACCTGTTCGATGCCCATGAAAACGAGCAGGGCCTGGGCCGTGACAAAGACCGCCAGGTTGGTTCCTATCGCTGGTTTGAACCAGCGTGCCGCCCTTGCCCTGTTTTCCGGCGCCATCTCGAAATAGATGCCGGTGGCGACCAGTCCGGCTATCGCAAGGGTCATGAGACCTATAAGCCAATACATGATTTACTCCCAGGTTGCACTTTAAAGATGTTCACGTCTTGGCTCCGGTTTCCAGACGCAAAGGTTTGAATTCAATGCCGTCCCCGGAATAGAAACGGGAAAAGCCTTCGTAATACTCCAGGCGCAGCGCCTGTATGGTGACGATTGCGCCTTCCAATACCAGGATGAACAGATTGCCGAAGATCACCATCAGTACCTGGCCATGGGTGCTTTCCACCATGTGCACGAGCTGAAACACGGCAACGGCCAGGGCCACATGATTGAGGCTGAACGCGGCCACTCTGAGAAAAGAAAGTGTGTTGGAGATATACCCGGTTACCGTCTCGAAGGTTTGTATCAGGGCTACCAGCATCCGCTCTCCGGTGGGTGCTTCGGTTTCGATCAGCTTGTAGGCGAGCAGGACGATCAGCGTCGTGATGCTCAGCAGCATGGGGGCAAGGCCGAACTCCCCGTTGGCGTAGTAATTCCATAACCCATAAATCATACCCAGGTAGAGCAGGATACTGACCAAACCGTTGCTGCCGAAAATGGCTTTCGAATAGTCTTCTGCCACCATTCGGTTGTAGATGCTGATCAGGGTGATTAACAGCAGAAAGGCGACACCCCATTTAAGGGCGACCGAGAGCATGTAAAGGGGGTTGGACAGGGGAGGTATCCATACCGCGTGTATGACCTCCTCGAAGCCGAAAACACTGCCGTAAAGAATTCCAAACAGGGTTGCCGACAGGCCGATGCAGAAGACGAAAGCGGTAAAGGATTTCAGTTTTCTGCGAGCCAGCCAACTGGCCAGTACGATAGTCAATCCGTGCCCGATATCACCGAACATCATGCCGAACATGGCGATGAAGGTGACGGCGAATATCACCGTTGGATCCACTTCCCCGTAGCGGGGAATACCGTATTGCTTTACCAGGGTGGCGAAGGGTGCCATGAGCCAGCGCTTCGGGAGGTAGCTGGGCACCAGGGAACGCTCTTCCGCGGAAGGTCTGCGGGCGTCGAGACGGAAGGGGCTCTTCAAGACCCGGGCCAACGTCTTTTCCGTGCGGGCCAGATCCCGTGCCGGAATCCATCCTGATATGATCGACAGGTGGCCCGCGCTGCGGGCGGCCGTGTCCAGTTGCACGAAGGGTTCGGCCATCACCAGGGTGCCGCGCGCCACCTGCAGATCGTCGCGGAGCTCCTCTGCGCAGGCCTTCATGCCCTCAATCTGCCATTTGCGCTCCTTCTCAATCAGTTGCAGCCGGCTGTCCAGTTCCTTCCTGACCTTTTCCGGTTCGTCGTGAAGTTCGGGGGGAATGGGCAGGGGGCGGAAACCTGCGGTGTCCAGCACCGAACCCAGTTCCTCCTCCCGCTTCCCACGGGGTCCCACGATCACCACGTGTGCGTTGTCCTCATGCTCCATGTAGACGAACAACAGGTAGTCCGCCAGACTCAACGCATCCCGCAGCTGGCTGACGTTGGCACGGGAGACCATGCCGATATGGAGGTCCAGGAACAGGCGCTCCCCCCGCAACAGACTCAAGTCGATGTTCAGGTGGCTGAAATTCTCCAGTGCCTGCCCCAGCTGGTGAATCATCTGTTCTTCTTCCTGCAGGTCGCGCAACGTCTCCTCCATGGTGGAACAGCGCTCCCAGACTCCACCCAGCCATTCGTTTGTCGTGCCGAGATCCTGCTCGGTGATCACATGTACCTGGCCGAGATCGACCTGTTCGGGCAGTGGGATATGGTGCTCTATCTTTTCCAGCCGGGACCTTGCCTGATGGTAGAGTGCCCTGAATCGTTCCCCGGGAATGATGGGAAAACTCTCCTCGTGAACCAGACGGTGATCGGGGCTGAACACCGCCATCTCGGCGAGCGCCAGGGAGGCCTGGGGAAGCTCGTCGGTCATGACCTGGAGCATGACGTGTCTCATCGGCAACGGGCTAAACATGGCCGCTCACCCGGGCATCCGCTTCCATGTCGGATAGGCTCTGCAGGCCTGCCGCCATGCGAATCAGGTCGTTGTCCAGCGAGAGGACCTTTCCCTGAACAATCGCATAGATCTTTTTCAGATCCATCTCCCGCAATACCAGGTAGGCCAGCGAACGGGTTATCGCCGAAGGGCTGTCCCTGAGGCTCTGGCGCGCCTGGATGGCCGTTTCATTGTCGAGTACGCTTTCTGCCTCGAGGGCATTTCCCACATCGGACATCACCTTCCCAAAATGGCCCCGGAGGCCTTTGAGCACGCTCTCGAAACTGTCCTGGTTGACAAGGCGTTTCAGATGATCCCGAAACAACCGGCGGCCG
>JAHEHQ010000332.1 GCA_024644505.1 Gammaproteobacteria bacterium | reverse complement strand
ACCCTGGTGTCCACCTCGATGAACATGCGCGAACCCGGCGTGCGCCAGGCCTTTTCGCTCACGGGCACCTCGTCAACCAGGGTGATATTGCCCTCCCTGAGTTCCCGCAGAACCACGTAGGCGGTCATGATCTTGGTCAGGCTGGCCGGTTCCAGACGCCCGTCCGCATTTTTTTCGGATAGTATGCTGCCGCTGTTGAAATCGATCAGTATATGACCCGTGGCCGCAATCTCCGGAGGCGAGGGGACGGGTGCCACCGCTGCGACACCGCCGCAGACCAGAAACAGCATGAGCGCCAGAAGCGTTGCAGGAATAAGGTTGGCCGGGGCTGTCCGGTGGGGATAGGCTGTTTGCACGATGGACTGTTCCTCGTCTGATGCTTCTCGAAACCGCGGCATTGTAACCAGCAGCCGGCTGCTGGTAATGCCTCGGTCGACAGTTTTACTCGATAACGATGTGCTGATCGTTCATGCCCTGCTGTGCGAGCTGCTGGGAGAGGGCGTCGGCCTGTTGCGTATTCTTCACCGGCCCCACCTGAACCCGATAAACCTCACTGTTTGAACGAAGGCCGGGCAGCACCCTGACATCGAATTCCAGTGAGGATTGCAGACGCTGGCGCAGACGGTCTGCATTCATGCGGCTGGAGAACGCGCCCACCTGGATGAAGAGTGCCGGTGTGGCGCCGGCCACGCTCTGGACCGCCACCGGCGTCTGATAAGGGTGCGCCGGATCGATGGTCTGTATCTCCACCAGTCCCGTGCCCTTGCCGATAATCCCCAGTTTGGTGGCGGCCGCATAGGAGAGATCGATTATCCGGTTTTCATGGAACGGTCCCCGGTCGTTGACCTTCACCACGGTACTGCGGCCGTTACGCAGATTCGTGACCATGACGTAGGTCGGAAGCGGCAGCGTCTTGTGCGCGGCGGTCATCTCATACATGTCATAGGGTTCGCCGCTGCTGGTGCGCCGACCGTGAAACTTCGTGCCGTACCAGGAGGCAATGCCCCGCTCCACATGTTTTTTGCTGCTGCGCATCACCCGGTAGCGTTTCCCGAACACCACGTAACTTTCCGGGTTCCCGTAACGGCTGCGGGGTTCGGCCCGGGGTACCGCATCCTGGATGCTGTTAGGATCCAGGACCCGGTTGGGCGCGCTGTCGACGATCCTGTCTTCCGGTTTCCGGGGGGAGCAGCCCGCCAGCAAAGTGATCAGCAGAAACAGCAGTACGCAGTGCTTCATTCTCATCCCTTCCGGACGGACTTCTCGGCGAGTATTTTCCGGCTCAGCTGATAGACCGCCATCGCGTAGAGATTGCTGTGGTTGTATCGGGTTATGACGTAGAAATTGTTCAGGCCGAGCCAGTACTCGTCGCCCTTTATACCCTCGAGCCTGATCAGGCTGCTGAGACTCTCTTCCGGCAGAGGCCTCTCGGGCGTAATGCCTGCCCTGGTAAGCTCGTCGATCCGAAAGGAGGGTTTCATGCCACCCTTCACAAAGCGCTCATGTTCGGCGCCGGCACCCCGGGCAGGCGAGGTTATGGGCGCCCCCCGGTTCCAGCCGTGACGTTTGAAATAGGCGGCGACGCTGCCGATAACATCCGCCTTGTTGTTGATCAGGTCCCTTTGCCCGTCCCCATCGAAATCAACGGCATAGGCCCGGTAGCTGCTGGGAATGAATTGGGGCATGCCCATGGCCCCGGCGTATGAACCCTTTGTGCCGGTCAGGTCGAGCTCCTCCTCCCGGGTCAGCAGGAGCCATTCCTCCAACTCGCGGCGGAAGAATTCAGCACGTTTCGGATAACCGAATGCCAGGGTTGCCAGTGCATCCGTTACCGGGTAGGTTCCGGCATGCCGCCCATAGCGCGTCTCCACGCCGATGATGGCGACTATGATCTCCTGGGGTACGCCGAATTCCCGCTCCGCCTTTTGCAGCAGATCCTTGTTGGCTTCCCAGAAAGCCACACCCTCGCGGGCCCGGGATTCGGTGACGAAGATCTTCCGGTACTGGTGCCAGGGCTTGGCCTCCGCGGGGCGGGAGATGGCATCGATGATCTTCTGCCGGTAGCTGATACCCGACATGAGCTTTGCCAGTTCGGCCTGATCGAAACCGTGCTTTTGTGCCATCTGCCGGGCGAAATCCTGGGTCTTGCGGTCAAAATCCGCCGGTGTTGCGGTGATCGTCCCGCAGGCGCACAGCAGGATGGCCGCACAGGTCCAGCTCAATGATATTTTCTGAATGTTCCAGGCCATTCTCCCCCCTAATAGCGTCTGTTTTCAGTTTCCGATTTCAGGTCGGCAGCAGTTTACGATGGGTGTGAATGGACATCAGCATACCGAAGCCGCCCATTATCGTCACCAGGGATGTGCCGCCGTAGCTTACCAGGGGCAGGGGCACGCCCACCACGGGCAGGATGCCGCTCACCATACCCGTATTCACGAAAAGATAGACGAAGAACACCAGCGTCAGGGAGCCGCCCAACAGCCTGCTATAGGTGTCCTGGGCCTGGGTGGCGATAAAGAGTCCGCGCAGAATGATGAAAAGGTAGAGGCTGAGTAACAGCAGTATCCCGATGAAACCGAACTCCTCCGCTGCCACCGCAAAAATGAAATCCGTGGTGCGCTCGGGGAGAAATTCCAGGTGGGACTGGGTGCCGTTGAGCCACCCCTTTCCGTAGAGTCCGCCCGAGCCGATGGCGATCTTCGATTGTATGATGTGGTAACCCGCCCCCAACGGGTCGCGCTCCGGTGCCAGAAATGTGAGCACCCGCTCCCGTTGGTAATCCCGCATTCCCCATTCCCACATGGCCCAGCCTATGGGGATCGCCGTGACCAGCATGCCACTGATGAAACGCCAGCTGAGGCCGGCCAGGAACAACACGAAGATCCCGGCAAAGCCGACCAGCAGGGCCGTGCCGAGATCCGGCTGCCTGGCGATCAGCAGCACTGGCAGCAGGATCATGGCCCCGGCGGCGACAAGCCGCTTCCATTCCGGGGGCAGGGCCTTTTCCGCAAGAAACCAGGCGATCATCATGGGTACCGCCAGTTTTGTCAGCTCCGAGGGCTGAAAACGGAACAGGCCAAGATCCAGCCAGCGCTGGGCGCCCTTGCCCACGTCCCCGACCAGCAATACCGCAAACAGCATCAAAACCCCCAGGATATAGAGCCTCGGGGACCAGCGACGCAGCTGTGTGGGCGGGACCTGGGCCATGACAAACATCATCACGAATGCGATGCCCAGTCTCACGAGCTGACGTTGTATCTGGGCCACGTCCTGGTCGCTGGCGCTGTAGAGTACCACCAGCCCGAACCCGCACAACAGGATGAGGCCTGTCAGCAGCGGCAGATCCAGGTGCAGGCCAGCGAGGAGTCCTTCGGCCCGGGTGGGATTGGACTCCCGCAGTCCGCTGGGTTGATAGACCCTGCTCACGGCTTCAGATAGTGTTCCATGATGTTCCCGGCGATGGGAGCGGCCACTGAACCGCCGTGACCGCCGTTTTCGACGATCACTGCCACCGCGATACGGGGTTCTTCCACCGGTGCGAAAGCGATAAACAGGGCGTGGTCCCTGAGTTTCTCGTCCACTTCATCCTCGTTGTATTTCTCGTCCTG
>JAHEHQ010000331.1 GCA_024644505.1 Gammaproteobacteria bacterium | reverse complement strand
TCTCGTAATGTTTCAAACCCTACGTGGGTGCTGCCCAGCGAGATAACACCGTCAGACGCATGAGAAATCAGGTGAATGGCGTCCAAGCGGGAACGTCCTTCGAGAATGTCACTGATCTGTGCGATGCCGTCCCGGTTGGCATCCAGAATCACCACCTCCAGCCTGCGACTATCGCCGGCCCGGGCGAACAGGGCGTCCAACAACTGCTGGGAGTCAGGTGTGGCTGGATCGATTAGAACCAGTTCCCTGTGCAGGGGCTCCGAGTCCGGAAGGGGAACTGCATCAATGACTTGCTCTTCAGGCTGGTGCTGCTGACCGGACGAATCCGGGTACAGGGTCTGCATGTCGCCCTGCAGAACAACGGACCCTGCAGCATTCTCCAATCGGTCGGCAAGCGGGTCGTCTCCAGCCATGTCGACCGCCCCGCCGAATATATCCGCCGAGAACAGTATCCGAGGCTCCAGGACCTCGACGACTGGAACCGACTGCTGTTTCTGCTTGCGTTTGCGGCTTTTCTTCACTGTGTAACCATTTTCAGCCGGGGGCATCCGTGCGCGCCATTGGAAATTCCTTTATGGCGTTATCGGCAGATCTGATTGAAAATCCAGGGAATACGGTTACTTGCAAAGACAGGAGGTCGCAGGCTGGTGGGTTTCTAGGCGGCCTGGATTGCAGGGTTTACCGGCCCGCACCCAGGAGTGGCAAAATCCCCGACTTCGATCAGCGCTGCGCCAATTGCGCTGAGCAGGCCACCGGCTCGAAAGAGAGGGAGGGTACGAGGGCAGCGTCGATTTCGTCTATCCGTTCCGGGAGCGTCATTCCTGTCTTGAGTGAGAAATCCAGCCAATACCGAGGCGTTTCCCGGTGGCCGCGCCCAATCTCCACCTGGAAGCCCTTTTCAGACAGCTGGTTCTGACGCCTGACTGCGTACCCGCGGGTTTTGTAAAAACCGAGCGATACGCGGCCGCGATTCGGACCCCGCTCAAACAGATACAGATCGCTGATGCCAGCCTTCTGAAGGCGTGCGATCAATCGATGGTTGGCTGGCAGATCCGGCTGGCGGGCGGCAAGCACAGTAAATCCGTACTTTTCCCTGACAGTTTGGTTTCTCACTGCCAGCTCATCCACCCACGCTTCCATACTGTCTGAAAGCTTGTGGGCCAGGGCTTTATTCGAGATAGGACCAACTGTGAAACAGGCGCCGGGATGTTTGATGGTAGCGGATGTATGTCCGGAAACGGCTTCTGGCATTGTTCCCTCGAAGGAAAGGTTCACATTACTCACTGGGTTCCCTGGGTCCTGGCCTTCGCCAGGATGAAGGGATTTGGGGGAAACGGGTGCGGCAGTACCGGAATCGGGGACAGAGACCCCCCCTGGTGCCATCTCAGGCTCTTCTGAGAAAGGTAGCCGGGTATCGGTGTTGCCGGCATGATTGTCCGGAGCTGTATCATCCGGGGGAAGAAAGACCAGCCGACAGCGCAGTCCGGCCGGAATCCCATGGTCTGGATTAGGCAGGGTCAAGCGCACACCATAGGTACCACTGGCTGCATCTGCCACCCTGTCAACCCGCTGGACGGCGGCCCGATGTGTGTCCGATCCGGGCACTACGGCAGTCACCTCCGCCCGCATGCCTGGTGTGATGCGCCCCAGGTATTCTACCGGTACGACCACCTCCACATTGAGCGGGTGGAGCCGGGCCAAACGCAATACCGGCTCCTCCTCCACGTACTCGCCGACCGATTTATAGCGGTCCATAACAACCCCATCCAAAGGGCTGCGGAGTGTTCGTCGCCCCAACATCGCCTGCGCCCGTTGATGTTCCAGCTCAGCGATGCGCTTGTTCTCTTTTTCCTGTCTTACCTGGAGTTCGGCGATGCGCGTCTCGGTTTTTATCTGATCGATATCCTGCACGGGAATGACGGATTTCCGGGACAACTCCTGATTGCGCTTCAATGTGAGGTGGCCGAAGGTGGCACTCTCCCGGCGCAGCTCGATCGCCGTGTCAAACTCCGCCCGGGCCCGTGCCAGATCCAGTGCTACCTGTTCCACACTGGATTCCAATGTGGCGATAACTGCACCCTTTTTCACCGGATCGCTGCGATCCACCTCAATGGACTCGACCACTCCGGAAACGGCACTGCCCAGATCCACGATGTCGCTGGGCTCGATAACACAGTCCAGTTCCGGAATAGAGTTCCTGATTTCCTCTTTAGTCGGGTATTTCTTCGCCCATGCACCGAACGTGGCTAATGTCAGTGCCAGGATTCCCGTGAGGAGCTTTTTTGTTGTTTTTCCCACTCGAACGCCTAATAAGGGTTTATTTCATACAAACTGCATATCGTCAGATATATCAGCAATTAGCCGAAAAACTTGAGGGTTCATAAAAGAAATCCCATGGATAACGAGATGCACCAGGGCGCTCTAAAAAGAGAGCCGGCTCAGTATCAGTTGACGGCCGCTGCGCAGCCACTGGCTGGCAAGCGGCTCGGCGCCATGGTCGAATCGCACGTAGGCCCGCTCACCCAACCCGGCTATTTCGATATTCTCCGGCAGACCCAGGTCTACCTGAAAAACCTTCTCGGAGGCCGTGAGTCCGTCGTCGTTGGTCAGTTTCACGGCGATATCACCTCCACCGGCAGCGCCCAGGGCCCGGCTGGGCAGTGTAGTGCTGCCTGCCGGTTTCTCCCGGACGACACGGGCCGGCACGATCTTGCTGAGCCTCTCTGCGAAGCGGACCTCCACCTGTTTCACCCGCCGGCGAACCAGACCTATATCCGATTGAGGAACGACTGTCCTCACGATCAGGCGTTCCGGGCTGATCACGTAGCCGAGAAGATCTCCCTGACGCAGGTAACGACCCTGCAGTCGCCTTTCGTCCGGCAGCACAAAGATACCCGACACCCCACTGCGCACAAGCAAGTTGGATGCCTGCTCCCGGAGCAGCTGCAACTCTGCCCTGACGGTTGCCAGCTCTTCTTTTGTGATTCCGGACTGAACCCGGTGTTCGAACCGCTCGGCGGCACTTCGAATCTCCAATTCCCGGCGTCGTGCCTCCAGCTTTGAGATGCGTGCCTCCAGTGATGGGGCTTGCATCTGAATGACGGGGGTTCCTGCCTCGATGTGTGTGCCGGATGCCACCAGCAGCCGGGTCACAAAGCCTTCCGCACCGGCATAGACCTGGGCCTGATCGGAGATCCAGACCACACCCTCGGCCCGGGTGGTCAGGGATACCGGCAGGAACAGCAATCCTGCACAGATGAAACCGGACAAAAGTAATGAAACCCCCGCAGCCCGGGAACGCCGCCCGGTCAACAAGGGACCGGTGAACAGGAAACGAACCGCGCGGACCGTTGGCAGTACAAGCTGAGTGACAGCCGCCCAAGTCCCCAGTGCGACACCTACAAAGAGATACTCTTCAGCCAGGAAGAGGACGATCACGACCAGGATGAACAGACGATAAAAAAAAGCGGCCAAACCGTAAACGGCGAACCAGCTGCGTTCACCGGCTGCTGTCACCGGCGAGCGAACCTTGTCCAGCCCGAACAGGTAGCGTTGAATGAGGTAGAGATGATAACGGCCGGATCGGGTGTAAAGATTCGGGATCTCGATCAGG
>JAHEHQ010000043.1 GCA_024644505.1 Gammaproteobacteria bacterium | reverse complement strand
AGAAAGGTCACCTCCTGGGAATTGGCCTGAAGGTTGATCTTGTAGACGGATTTCCAGGGTGAGACATGGTCTTTCTCGGCACCCACGGCAAATATGGGCGCATGGATGTCACTGATCGCAACAGGTCTTCCATTCACTTCGTAACGGCCCGCCGCCAGGTCGTTGTCGAGAAACAGCTTGCGAAGATATTCCGAGTGCATGCGATAAGGCATTCGCGTCTGGTCCTCGTTCCAGGCCATCAGGTCGTTTGGCATCTGCCGATTCCCCAACAGATAATCCCGGATGATGCGGGACCAGATCAGATCATTGGATCGAAGCAGTTGAAAAGCACCGGACATGTGTCGGCTGTCGAGCACGCCCCGGTCCCACATCATGCTTTCGAGAAAACTCACCTGGGTCTCGTTGACGAACAGCATCAACTCCCCTGCCTCGCTGAAATCCGTCTGGGCCGCAAGCAGGGTGACCGTTTTCAGGCGCCGGTCCCCATCACGGCTCATGGCTGCCGCGGCAATAGCCAGCAGGGTGCCGCCCAGGCAATAACCCGCAACATGCACCGGTTGGTCGGGCAGGATATTCCCTATGGCATCAAGCGCGGCCATGATGCCCTCGCGGCGATAGTACTCCATGCCCAGATTGCGATCCTCGCTGGTCGGATTGCGCCATGACATCATGAACACGGTGTGGCCCTTGCCGACCAGGTACCTGACCAGGGAGTTGTGGGGAGACAGATCGAGAATGTAGTACTTCATGATCCATGCCGGTACGATCAGCAGGGGCTCCGGGTGCACCTGCTTCGTCGTGGGGCTGTACTGAATCAGTTCGATCAAGTGGTTGCGGAACACCACCTTGCCCGGTGTTACCGCAACCTGTTTGCCGGGCTGAAAGCGCTCGGTGCCCGCCGAGCTCTGCCCTCTTGAGAGACGCAGCCAGTCGTCCCACCAGTTGTTCCAGCCACGTGTCAGGTTGGCTCCACCCTCCTTCAGGATCGCTTCCAGGACTTCCGGATTGGTATGGGGGAAATTGGAAGGCGAGCCCAGATCCAGCATCTGCCGGGTCACGAAGGTGACGATGTCTTTCTCGTTTTTCCTGAGCGCCGGCACACCGGTGGTGGCATTGGCCCACCACTGCTGGGTAAGCAGGAAGGACTGGCTCATCCAGTTGAAGGGCCAGTTCTGCCAGCCTGGCGCCCTGAATCTCTGGTCCTGGGGCAGGGGCTCCACGGCGGGAGGCGCGTTGGGGTCGGCCAGGGATTGGGTTGCGTACAGAGAGAAGCGCACCATCTTGCGTACGGCCTTCTCCGTGAGACGCGCATGGGTGCCCGGCGACCAGGAGAGCTTCACCCACCAGTCGAGAAATGCCAGTGGTATCACCCTGGGGTCCGTACCGCCTGTATAGTTCGCCACGTTGGCGTTGAACAGGCGGTCCAGGGTTACGGCAACCTGGGGACTGAAATTGGAGGGCGGGAGGGCGTAGCGGGGACATCCGGGTTCCACAACCGTCCCGGGCGGGTCCTCCTGTCGCCGAACGGGCGTCAGGGTGCGGGAATCATCCGGCAGCGTTGCAACTGCCTGCCCGAAATCGGCTTCGTTGGACATGACACCACTCCTTTGCTTGCAGAGCGATCAACCACCATCAGCCAATGATAACCTGCCAATTACCCTTAACTCCTTGATCTGCAACAGCTAAGCGAAAGAATCCCCGAGTTCCGTCAATCTACTCTGATGCAGTAAATCGAACCGCCAGGGCGCCAAGATTTTTTGTTAATCAGAACCTTGGCGTCTTGGCGGTTTATCCTGAACCCGGTCGCTCAGCCATCGTCCAGATGACCACGCATCTTCATAATTTCCTTGATACGCTCGGTGAGAATCAGTTCCATGGCATACATCATTTTTCCGCCGGGTATCACCAGTGTGTTGAAGCCAGTCAGCGTGGCTCCCTCTATCAACCCCTTGAGATTGAGCTTGTACTCCACATCGGGCTTGGGTTTCAGGAAATGTATCATCACCAGACTCTGGTCCAGGGTCGGGATGTTCTCCACGAAAAACGGGTTGGAAGTGTCGGTCAGGGGAATGCGCTGGAAATTGATATGGGTCTGCGCAAACTGGGGCAGAATATAATGCATGTAATCGAACATGCGCCGGTAGATGGTATCCATGACGTCTTTGGGTTGATAACCGCGCTCAGCGGTATCGCGGTTGATCTTCTGTACCCATTCCAGATTGATCGTCGGACATACACCGATCAACAGATCCACCTCGTTGGCCATGTTGATCTCTCCATCCACCACACCACCATGCAGCCCTTCGTAAAACAGCAGATCGGTGTGGGTTGGCACCTGCTCCCATTCCGTGAAGGTACCGGGGGGGCTGCCGTACTCCGCCGCCTCTTCCTCGTTGTGGATATAGTGGCGGTATTGCCCCGTACCGTCTGTTCCATAGCTGCGAAAAAGCTCCAGCTGTTTGTCGAAGATGTTGCCTCCAGGGCCGAAATGGCTGAGATTCCTACCCTCTTTCTTGGCCTTGGCGATCTCCTTTTTCATCTGCTTCCTGTCGAAGCGGTGAAAGCTGTCACCTTCGACGAAAGCAGCCCTGGCACCGACGCGGTTGAAGATGTGCTGGAGCGCATTCTTGACGGTGCTCGTGCCCGCACCGGATGAGCCCGTTACCGCAATAATTGGATGTTTTCTTGACATGATGACCTCCGCTCTCAATTGTTCGTCACAGTCTTTTACCGAGCCTTGCGAAAGGCTGCAGATCGGGACTTGTGAGTCGTTTCTAATTATTGTCCGGATGCAGTACCATGAGTGGCTGCTTACCGTGTTAACAACTACCTGTCCAAGGCAATTATGAGAATCAATATCCTACATCGCTGTATTCTTTCGCTTGCCGCCACACTGGTCGGTTATCAGGGACTGGCCAAGGCAGAGGATTCCCCCAGTGCGGTTAAAACCATCGTGACCTGTCCGGCTGAAATTACCGATTTCAGAATCAGCTACACCACGAAATACACCCCGCCTGCGGGATGGGGCCACGCGGACGCCTACGCCCGTGCCAAGAAGGGCGGTGTCTACGATGGGTTGACACTGGTACTGCACAGCCATGCCATGCAAGACAGCAACATCATCTGCAACTATGCCACGGGTGCCACGGAAAGCCATCTCAAGCTGGCGACAATCAGAAAGATCGTGCCCAGAGGCACCGAATGCAGCGCGATCTCGGACTTCCGTTTCGAGTGCGTTACCAAATAAGCGTTCTGCGACAAGGGGGAGATTACGCCCCCTTGTCGCATTGGACAATTGATCAACCCTTGGCATAACGGTTAAACATCTCCTCCAGGGAAACCGGCTTGATCTTGGAGGCGTGGCCGGCACATCCGAAGGCCTCATAACGGGCCTTGCAGATCTCCTTCATACCCTTGGTCGATTCCTTGAGAAACTTCCGTGGATCGAAATTGGAGGGGTTGTCGTGCAGGTGCCTGCGTACGGAACCGGTGGATGCCATGCGCAGGTCGGTGTCAATGTTGACCTTGCGAACCCCGTGCTTGATACCCTCCACGATCTCCTCGACCGGGACGCCATAGGTCTGCCCCATGTCGCCGCCGTAATCATTGATGATCTTCAGCCAGTCCTGGGGCACCGATGATGAGCCATGCATAACCAGGTGTGTACCGGGAATCCGGGCATGGATCTCCTTGACCCGGTCGATGCGCAGTATGTCGCCGGTGGGTTGCTTGGTGAACTTGTAGGCCCCGTGGGAGGTCCCGATGGCAATGGCCAGGGCATCCACATTGGTCTTCTCGACGAAATCGGCGGCCTCGTCGGGATCGGTGAGCATCTGGTCCATTTCCAGTTTTCCCTCGGCACCCACGCCATCCTCTTCGCCGGCCTCGCCCGTCTCCAGGGAGCCCAGGCAACCCAGTTCACCCTCCACGGAAACGCCGCCGGCGTGGGCCATGTCCACCACCCTGCGGGTGACATCCACGTTGTACTCGTAGCTCGCGGGGGTCTTGGCATCCTCCATCAGGGAACCGTCCATCATCACCGAGGAGAACCCTGACTGTATGGAACGCAGGCACACCGCCGGGGAGGAGCCATGGTCCTGGTGCATGACGATGGGTATGTGGGGATAGGCCTCCATGGCGGCGAGGATCAGGTGGCGCAGAAAGGGCTCGCCCGCGTAGGAACGCGCACCGGCCGACCCCTGCATGATCACCGGGCTGTCGGTTTCGTCCGCAGCCTGCATGATCGCATGCACCTGCTCCATGTTATTGACGTTGAAGGCCGGCATGCCGAAATCGTTCTCGGCGGCATAATCCAGCAGTTGTCGCATTGAAATCATAGCCATGAGCTGTTTTCTCCTACTCTCTAATTTACTGAACGTTTGTATCTTGTTCGGGTGCCTTGTACTCCCCGACCCGGACGATCTTCATGACATTGGTGCCGCCTTCAACCCCGTTGAGATCCCCCTTGGTGATCAGTATCAGGTCACCGTCGTGTACCAGGCCCCGCTTCTTGAGCTCGTTTACGATGTCCTGGTTGACCTTCAGGGCGTCCCGACCGACGGGATTAAATTCAATGGAGTTGACACCGCGAAACAGGGTGACCCTGCGCCGGGTGGATTCATGGGCGGTCAGCGCGTAGATGGGAATACCCGAACTGATGCGCGACATCCATTTGCATGTGGATCCTGACTCGGTCATGGCGGCAATCGCCTTGACCGCCAGATGATTGGCCGTATACATGGTGGCCATCGCAATCGACTCGTCCACACGGCCAAACACGGAGTTCAGCCGATGATCCGAGCGCAGCACCTCTGTCTGTTTCTCCGCCTCCCGGCAGACCCGGTTCATGGCCTCCACGGCCATTACCGGGTAGCGACCCATGGCCGTTTCCCCGGAAAGCATCACCGCGTCGGTGCCGTCCAGCACCGCGTTTGCAACATCGAACACCTCTGCCCGGGTGGGAATCGGGTTTTCGATCATGGACTCCATCATCTGGGTCGCCGTTACCACCACCCTGTTGCGAGAGCGGGCCAGCTTTATCAGTCTCTTCTGAACGGCGGGTAACTCCGCATCACCAATCTCGACGCCCAGGTCACCCCGGGCGATCATGATGGCGTCCGTCGCCTCCACAATCTCTTCCGCTGCATCAACGGCATCCGCCCGTTCTATCTTCGCGACTATACGCGCACGGCTGCCGGCTTCGCGCAACAGTCGCCGGGCCTCGTTGACATCATCGGCACTGCGCACGAAAGAGACAGCCAGAAAATCCGCCTTGATGGCAGCGGCGAAGTTGATATCCGATCTGTCCTTATTGGTCAGCGCGGGGGCTGACAGTCCGCCCCCCTTCTTATTGATGCCCTTGCCGTCTGAAAGCACACCGCCAACCACCACCCTGCAATTGATCCGGCCTTCCCCGATCGTGTCGACCCAGAGTTGGACGGCACCGTCGGCCAGCAACAGCGTATCGCCGCGGCTGACGTCAGAGGCGAGTTCCGGGAAGGTGACGCCGACCCGG
Organism: Gammaproteobacteria bacterium; assembly: GCA_024644505.1. Classification (GTDB taxonomy): domain Bacteria; phylum Pseudomonadota; class Gammaproteobacteria; order Chromatiales; family Chromatiaceae; genus JAHEHQ01. The sequence continues at coordinate 6,163 of JAHEHQ010000043.1, read as the reverse complement.
CTCCGGTCCCCGCCATTTGGGTCGCAACGGGTATCCAGGGTGAATTCGTCGTTCTCACTCAACCTGACGGGACCGTCCCGAAAACGGCCTATCCGGATCTTGGGTCCCTGCAGATCCATCAGCACCCCGATGGGACGCCCCTTTTCATGGGAGCGTTTGCGGATCTCCTCCACCCTGGCCCGGTGCTGCTCGTGACTGCCGTGGGAAAGATTCAGCCGCACGACGTCCACACAGGCACCGACCAGGCGATCAAGCACGTCCGGGTCGTCCGTGGCCGGACCGAGCGTCGCCACTATCTTGGTTCTTCTGGGGCCTGTTAACACTATACGGATATCCAGCGGCCGCAGTCGGCAGCAGACGCCACCGGTTATTACCCGGCCCGAGACTCCAACATCGCGACGGCAGGCAGTTTCTTGCCTTCCAGGAACTCGAGAAAGGCGCCCCCGGCCGTGGAGATATAGGAAACCTTGTCGTAGATGTCGTATTTCTGGATCGCCGCTATGGTGTCGCCGCCGCCGGCCAGAGAAAAGCCGTCCGCGTTGGCGATGGCCATGGAGACCGTCTTGGTGCCTTCCCCGAACTGGTCGAACTCAAATACGCCGACCGGGCCGTTCCATACGATGGTCCCTGCCTGACTGATGATTTCGGCCAGTGCTTTGGCGCTGTCCGGGCCTATGTCGAAGATCATCTCATCATCTTCCACATCGTCTGCACTCTTGAGCACCGCGGGCTCATCTTCGGCAAAATTCCTGCCACATACCACGTCGGTGGCAATGGGAATATTGGCCCCGCGCCCCTTCATCTTCTCGATGAGCGCCCTGGCCGTATCAACCAGATCATCCTCGCACAGGGACTTGCCCACATTCTTTCCGACGGCCTTTAGAAAGGTGTTGGCGATACCGCCCCCGACCACCAGCTGGTCCACCTTCTCGGACAGAGACTCGAGCACGGTCAGTTTGGTGGAGACCTTGGATCCACCGACGATGGCCACCATGGGACGGGCGGGCTCCGCCAACGCCTTGGTCAGGGCATCCAGTTCCTCGCTGAGCAGGAGTCCTGCACAGGCCACGGGTGCAAACTTGCCGACGCCGTGGGTCGAGGCCTGGGCACGGTGGGCCGTGCCGAAGGCATCCATGACGAAGACGTCACAAAGCGCCGCGTATTGCTTCGCCAGCTCCTCGTTGTCCTTCTTTTCACCCTTGTTGAATCTCACGTTCTCCAGCAGCACCACTTCCCCCGCTGCAACATCCGGAGGGCTGTCGAGGTAATCCTTGATCAGGGGAACCTTCTTACCCAGTTTGCCAGACATATCCTCGGCGATGGGCTGCATGGAGTTCTCGGCATCCACCACACCCTCCTCCGGGCGACCGCGGTGAGAAAAAACCATAACCTTCGCGCCCGCCTTCATGCAGTGTTCAACGGTAGGCATGGAAGCCGTGATGCGGGCGTCGGATGTCACCTTGCCATCTTTGACAGGCACGTTGAGGTCGGCGCGGATCAGGACGCGTTTTCCGGACAGGTCAAGATCGGTCAGTTTTATGAAAGACATGGGGACTACTCCGTAAGTACTTGTTCAAAGATATTTGGCAAGATCGTGCCTTGGCGAATTTCTCTGGGATAATCGAGGACCTGGTTCCGAGGGTCAGGGAAACTTCTGTTGCTTCCCCGAGCCCTCGGCACCAGTCTCTTTCTAGTCACTAGTCACTAGAAACTTCCTGCTAGTTTCTAGCTACATGCTCCACCAACCGCATCATGTTGCAGGTGTAACCGTATTCGTTGTCATACCAGGAAACCACCTTGATGAAGGTGCCATCCAGGGCGATGCCGGCGCCGGAATCGAATATGGAAGGGTTGGAGCAGCCGCGGAAGTCGGTGGAGACCACCTTTTCCTCGGTGTAGGCCAGAACACCTGCCAAGTCGCCTTCTTCGGAGGCGGCCTTCATGGCGGCGCAGATCTCTTCGTAGCTGGCTTCGTTGTTCAGCTCGACGGTCAGGTCCACCACGGAGACATCGGAAGTGGGCACGCGAAAGGCCATACCGGTCAGTTTGCCGTTCAGTTCGGGCAGTACCTTGCCGACCGCCTTGGCCGCACCGGTGGAGGACGGGATGATGTTCTCCAGGATACCGCGGCCGCCGCGCCAGTCCTTCATGGAAGGTCCATCAACGGTCTTCTGGGTAGCCGTGGCGGCGTGAACGGTGGTCATCAGACCGCGCTTGATGCCCCACTTGTCGTGCAGCACCTTGGCCACCGGCGCCAGGCAGTTGGTGGTGCAGGAAGCACCGGAGACGATGGCCTGACCCGAATAGGTATTGTGGTTGACACCGTATACGAACATCGGGGTGGCATCCTTGGAGGGCGCGCTCTGTACGACCTTCCTGGCGCCGGCATCGATGTGTTTCTGGCAGGTCTCTTCGGTGAGAAAGAAACCGGTGCACTCGAGAACCAGTTCGGCACCGATTTCGTCCCACTTGAGATTGGCCGGATCCCGTTCGGCGGTCAGGCGAATGGACTTGCCGTTGACGATCATGGTGTTGCCGTCGACCGCGATGTCGCCGGCGAAATTGCCGTGAACCGAATCGTACTTCAGCATGTAGGCCAGGTAATCGGGGTCCAGCAGATCGTTGATACCGACCACTTCGATACCGGGAAAATCCTTTGCGATGGCACGGAACGCCATACGGCCGATGCGGCCAAATCCATTGATACCAACCTTGATAGTCATTCAATTGCTCCTGTCTGTATATAAGAGAAACTCAATCCGAAAAAGCGTGGATTTAGAGGGCACCGTTCACGGCGGCCACGACATTGTCCACGGTAAAACCAAACTCCTTGAAAAGCTCACCTGCGGGCGCGGACTCGCCGAACCGGTCGATTCCCACCACGGCGCCGCCGCTGCCCACATATTTCCACCAGCCATCGGTGACCGCGGCCTCCACGGCTACACGGGCGGTCACGGCCTTGGGCAGTACCGACTCCCTGTAGTCTTCATCCTGGGCATCGAATACGTCGGTCGAGGGCATGGACACCACGCGGACGGCCTTGCCGCTCATGGCTTCGGCGGCCCTGACCGCCAGATCCACCTCGGAGCCGGTCGCAATGATGATGGCGTCCGGCGTGCCTTCGCAATCCCTCAGCACATAACCCCCGCGTGTGATCGCGGTGATCTGGTCATCGGACCGGTCCATATGGGCCAGGTTCTGACGCGAGAAGATCAGGGAACTTGGGCCATCCCTGCGTTCTACGGCTGCCTTCCAGGCGACGGCGGACTCAACCGCATCACAGGGACGCCATACGTTCATGTTGGGAATCATGCGCAGGGTCGGGATCTGCTCCACAGGCTGATGGGTCGGTCCGTCCTCGCCCAGACCGATGGAGTCATGGGTGTAGACGAAAATCGACGGAATACGCATCAGGGCGGCCATACGCAGTGCGTTGCGCGCGTATTCCGAGAACATCAGGAAGGTGGCGCCGTAGGGAATGAAGCCCCCGTGGAGCGCAACACCATTCATGATCGCGGACATTCCGAACTCACGAACGCCGTAATAGAGGTAGTTGCCCGAACCATCTTCCTTGCCGACGCCCTTGCTGCCCTTCCAGATGGTCAGATTGGATCCCGCCAGATCCGCCGAGCCTCCGAGAAACTCAGGCAACAGCGGGCCGAATCCGTTGAGTGCATTCTGGGAGGCCTTGCGTGAGGCGATAGTCTCTCCCTTTTCCACCACCGATGCGATGAAGGCATCCGCCTGTTCCGACCAGTTGTCCGGAAGATCGCCTGCCATGCGTCGTTTGAACTCGGCGGCCTCTGCCGGAAATGCAGCGGCATAGGCATCGAAGCGGGCGTTCCATCCGGCCTCGAACTCGGCCCCCTTCGTTTTGCCGTCCCACCCGTCGTAGACTTCCTGGGGGACCTCGAAAGGCCCATGCTCCCAGCCGATGGTTTCGCGGGTCAGGGCAATCTCGTCTGCGCCCAGGGGGGCGCCGTGACAATCTTCCTTGCCCTGCTTGTTTGGGGAGCCCCAGCCGATGATGGTCTGACAGCAGATGATCGAGGGCTTGTCCGTAATGCCGCGGGCTTCTTCGATAGCGGCCTTGATGGCCTCGGGATCATGTCCATCGACCTTCGGTATCACATGCCATCCATAGGCTTCGAACCGCTTGGGCGTATCGTCGAGGAACCAGGCCGGGGTATCACCGTGACCGCGAACCTCGCCGTCAATGGAGATATTGTTGTCGTCATACAGGGCGATGAGTTTGCCCAGGCCCAGTGCACCCGCCAGGGAGCAGGCTTCGTGGGAGATGCCCTCCATCAGACAACCGTCCCCCAGAAACACGTAGGTGTAGTGATCGACGATATCGTGGCCGGGCCGGTTGAACTGGCCCGCGAGCACCTTCTCGGCGATCGCCATACCGACACCATTGGTGATGCCCTGTCCGAGGGGGCCGGTGGTAGTTTCCACACCTTCCGCATAGCCATACTCGGGATGACCGGGGGTCTTGGCATGGAGCTGACGGAAAGACTTGAGATCCTCGATGCTCATGTCATAACCGGTCAGGTGCAATAAAGAGTAAATGAGCATGGAACCATGCCCGTTGGACAGCACGAAACGGTCCCTGTCGACCCATTTAGGATTGGCCGGGTTGTGTCTGAGGTAGTCGTTCCAGAGCACCTCGGCGATATCAGCCATGCCCATGGGCGCACCCGGGTGGCCGGAGTTGGCTTTTTGAACCGCGTCCATGCTAAGCGCACGAACGGCATTTGCTAGGTTTCTACGTGAGGACATCAATCCATCCTTATATAGGCTTGTTGGAAATTGTCGGATCCGGCTGGAATCTTCGTTGTCTGGATGTTCAGCGATGCTGGCTCGGCCCCGTGGGCCGGCTTTCCGCTCCCCCGGGGATGTTCGGCACCCCTGAGGAAACGGCGTATATCTCAGCTATCGGCGTTAAATCTGGACGTAATCCCCCTGATACCTGCCCGAACCTTGCGGATGAGGCCATATATAATACAGGCCCTTTATCAGAACAGAATAATATTTTTAACCTATAATCAAATTCCGGGCAACCTAGACGGTTTTATGCAAGCCTAAAAAAAGCTGTTCAAGTCCTTGTTGCAGCGCAACAATAATCCTATTCGCGCCATTTAATGGAGCAGCCCATGCCGGGGATCTGTTCCCCGGGTCCCTTGCCGGTCTCCGCCACCTGTTTCATCGCCTCGAACAGGTCCCTCCGGACACCCGCCGGCGCGGTTTCCTTGCGGCTTTCGTCCAGCCGCCCCCGATACTGCAGTTCCAGATCGGCGTTGTACCCGAAGAAATCAGGGGTACACACCGCACCATAGGCCTTGGCCACTGCCTGGGTTTCGTCCATCAGATAGGGAAAGGGATATCCCTTCTCCTGGGCAACGGTTTTCATATTGTCGAAAGAGTCCTCCGGATAGTCGGACGGGTCATTGGACATGATGGCCACGCTGTTGATACCCAGCGCCATCAACTCCCTCGTATCCCGCACCAGGCGCTGCTGCACCGCCTTCACGTAGGGGCAATGGTTACAGATAAACATGACCAGCAGGCCTTTTTCGCCCATACATTCCCTCAGGGTCCAGGTGCGCCCATCCACGCCTGGGAGACTGAAATCGATCGCGGGCCTGCCGAACTCACAAACCGGGGTTTCCAATGAGACCATCGTCCATTACCTCTTGTAACTGTCTGAAAAACGAACACACTGAATAAGGCCGGGCAGTTTACCCCAAGGATGAATCAAATTCTCTCGGAGGCTGCTCGAAAACCCGCTGAATTACCCTGAAAACCCCTGAAATCTACAGACATCCTCCTTCACAGCGCTATTATCCTTCGAAATTCTTAAAAAAATATGAAACCAAGTCGCTAGTTTCGTTGACAAAGAACAGGGATTCCGCGTAACTTTCTCGGCAGCGCCGATTTGAGTTCAGATTGCGGGCGCTATAAAAGTGCGGCTAAAGCGAAAAACCGTAATCGTTTTTCCAGGCCCGTCTGAGCTCATGCCCGACGGGTTTTTTATTTTCTGCCAATAAGGATTCTGCATAATATGAGTGACTATCTTTTTACTTCGGAGTCTGTCTCAGAGGGGCATCCCGACAAGGTGGCCGACCAAATATCGGATGCCGTGGTTGACGCCATGCTGGCG
>JAHEHQ010000330.1 GCA_024644505.1 Gammaproteobacteria bacterium | reverse complement strand
CCTGGGGCGGGAAGCTCTCGGATGACGAGATAATTGCAGCCATCGCCTGGTTTCAGTCCCAGTGGCCTGATCAGATCTATGCGGCCTGGATGCAACGGGAGCTGGCTTCTCGGAGTCAGAAGCAGGGATGACGTTGTTTAACGCAGGTACAAGCCAATGACATGGTGACTGGCTTCAAGGTGGTTTGGCGATATCCGGGCGCGGCCACTAAGCCGAAGCAGAAAACTATCCAACTCAGGAAATCAGAGACTATGAGCAAATCAAAGAGATTATCCGGACAGACTGAAAACCAGAAGGCCGGTTCAGGAAAGAGCGGGATCAAGAGGGTATACAAGATAGCCCTGGGATCAGCTGCCGTGCTGTTGGTCGGAGTGCTTGCATGGCTGCCGACGATGGATCTGGCGGGCGCACCGGAGATCACTGTTTACAAGTCGGCGACCTGTGGGTGCTGTAATAAATGGGTTGATCATTTGCGCGATGCGGGTTTCAAGGTAACTGCCCACAATCGTCAGGATATGAACGAGATCAAGAAGACCCATGGCGTCAAGTATCAACACCGCTCGTGCCATACCGCGGTAGTAGAGGATTATGTTGTCGAGGGTCATGTGCCGGCAGAGGATATCCGGCGTCTGCTTGATGGACGTCCCGCCATATCCGGGCTCGCGGTTCCTGGAATGCCCATGGGATCTCCGGGCATGGAGGGACATTACAAGGATCCCTATGAGGTCATCGCCTTCAAGAAGGGTGGCAGGGACAGCGTTTTTTCGAGGTATTGAATATCCGGGTCATCGGGCTCGGATATCCGATCGGGAGACAGGGCGCCATCCTTATCGAACAGTTGGAGTTATCTGGACAGTGACATGGAACCGGAATTACAGATTATCTATACTACCCGGACATTGAATATCATCAGATAATCCAGCAGCACAGGCCCTAAAGCATCCCCTGACGCCGGATACCGTGCGTCCATTGGCAGGGGATAAATTCACAAGGAAATACTTATGACAATTTCTCCCGAATCCACCCGCGTCGGTTTTATAGGCCTTGGCATCATGGGTCAGAGCATGGCCGGCCATCTGCAAAAGGCAGGCTATGAGTTGCACGTATACAACCGTACCAGGTCGAAGGCCGACGCACTGCTCCAGGGTGGTGCACAATGGCATGATACACCGGGTGAAGTGGCGGCCAGCTCGGATGTCGTCATAACCATGGTTGGATATCCGGCAGACGTGGAGGATGTCTATCTGGGCTCCGACGGTATTATCGACAACGCCGCCGCGGGCAGTTACCTGATCGATATGACGACCTCGGAGCCTTCACTGGCTGTCAGGATAGCTGAAGCGGCCGCAGCAAAGGGCCTGCACAGCCTGGATGCACCCGTTTCGGGTGGCGACGTAGGTGCTAAGAATGCCAAGTTGTCGATCATGGTTGGCGGCTCTGAAGCCGATTTCGCAGTGGTCAGGCCGCTGCTGGATATCATGGGTGAGAACATCCGCCTGCAGGGCGGACCGGGTGCCGGACAACACACCAAGATGTGTAACCAGATCGTGGTGGCCGGCAATATGCTGGCCGTGGCGGAGGGGCTGACCTACGCGAGAAAATCCGGTCTTGATCCGGAGGAGGTGCTGAAGTCCATCGGCACGGGTGCGGCGCAGAGCTTCCTGCTGAATGGGCTTGGACCCAAGATGATAGCAGGCGATTTTGCACCTGGCTTTTTCGTCCATCACTTCATAAAGGATATGACTATCGCCCTGAAGGAAGCCGAAGCCATGGGGGCCGAGCTTCCCGGACTCAGGACCGCAAAGGGGCTTTACGAGAAGGTGGCCGGTGAGGGGGCCAGTGAAGACGGAACCCAGGCGCTGATCAAGGCCTATGACTAAGCCTTGAATTGCCCAAGCTCCCTTGACGGTATGGGTATGTTCACCATCAAAAGCTGCGGATTCTGCCTTAACCCGTATTTTGCTCCGAAGAACCGGGGTTAATGCGTGGCGGACGATGCCTCATCTCTGCCGTTGCTTGCATGGATTACGGCCGTCACCACGCCCTTCGGTTTGGTTTTTCTGGCGGAGCTTGGAGATAAGAGTCAACTCGTCTGTATGACGCTGGCGGCGCGCCACAGGCACTGGCCTGTACTGGCAGGCGCTACGATAGCTTTTGCCATACTCAATTCGCTGGCAGTGATGTTCGGTGCCGGGCTTTCCCACTGGGTCCCTGAACGGGTTCTGGCAGCCGTTGTTGCGACGCTTTTCGCGGTCTTTGGCGTCATGTCCCTTCGGGCGAAGGAAGAGGAAAGGGAGGGGGAGGTGGCGGAGCGAAGCGGCCATGGCATCTTTGTTACGGCTTTCCTGATGATTTTTCTGGCGGAAATGGGTGACAAGACCCAGATTGCCGTGGCAGGCATGGCCAGTACCCTGCCCGTGATTCCGGTCTGGATCGGAGCCACGCTAGCGCTGTTTGCCACTTCAGCCCTGGGCGTGGTGGCGGGTCAAAAACTCTTGAGGCGCATCCCCATCCACCGTCTGCATCAGATCAGTGGTGTATTCTTTCTGATCCTGGCCGCTTTCGCATTGACCAAGGTTTTCTGACGGGTAAAAGAAGAATATGCCATATCTGTTACTGATAGCCTTGCTGTTGGCAATCATATTCCTGCCTCAATTCTGGGTGAGGCATGTCTTGTCAAAATACAATCAGCGGGAAGAAGAGAATTTTCCGGGCACCGGCGGTGAACTGGCACGCCATCTTCTGGATCGGTTTGAATTGAAGCAGGTTAAGGTGGAAACCACGGAACTGGGGGATCATTACGATCCCGTGGCTCAATGCGTTCGTCTGACAAAGGACAAGTTCGAGGGAAAAACCCTGACTGCAATAACAGTTGCGGCCCATGAATGCGGTCATGCCCTGCAACATGCGGCAGATGAACCATTGTTCAATCTCAGGACTCGTACCGCACAATGGACCCTTTGGGCCAACCGGGTAGGGTCCTTTCTGCTGTTTGCGGCTCCCTTTACGGTGCTTCTGACACGGGCTCCATCGGCGGGTCTTCTCAATGTCATCGGCGCGATTCTGATCATGGGTTTCTCTCTGGTGGTGCAGATTGTCACGCTGCCGGTTGAAATTGATGCCAGCTTTAAAAAGGCGCTGCCCATATTGGAGTCAGGGTATCTGGAATCGAAACAGATACCTGCGGCCAAACGGATACTCAAGGCCGCGGCCTGGACCTATGTGGCAGCATCCCTGGCAACGCTGCTGAATTTCTGGCGGTGGCTGGCGGTATTGAGACGTTAACGGGTAAATCGACAAGGTAGACGGGTGGATTACACGAAGACACCGATTCCACTGGTCTGATCGAATCCTTTAAGGTTCTTTAACCAGGGCTTGACTCACCAACGCCCCAACAGGCCCTTTTCTTCTGAAGCAGGGACCTCCTGCATTCCACCGAAGTTCGTGATCCCCCCCTTAGATCCGCGGCCCCCGCTTACGCCAGCGCCTGATCCGGTGCTGCCTCTTGAACTAGTGTCATCGCCTTCCGAAGCATCGCCGTCTTCGCCATCTTCGCCGTCTTCACCATCTTCGCCGTCTTCACCGTCTTCGCCGTCTTCGCCGTCATCATCATCATCATCGTCGTCATCGTCGTC
>JAHEHQ010000042.1 GCA_024644505.1 Gammaproteobacteria bacterium | reverse complement strand
CGCTGGGGATGATTGATCGGTTGTTGGCAGAGCTGGGGGATTGAAGGGCCTAGGTTCTAGGGCCGAGGGCCGAGATGTTATAGCGCTTGGCTCGATACAGCCTGACTGTGCCAAATCCTGTACTCAGCTCTCAGACTGTTGACCTTAGATTAAGATGCTGTCCGCCCAGCAACGAGAACGAAATAAATTAGATAGTTAGCGCAGAATTCTGGTTCGTCTTCGCAACAAAGGTGGTGGACAAAACGATAGGCCAAATGTCTGACTTGTTTCATGAACGTATCTTATCTCGGCCCTTGGCCCTTGGCCCCTCCTACATTATCTGACTCAGAAAGAGCTTGGTCCGGTCGTGCTGGGGATTGCTGAAGAAGGTCTCGGGCTCGTTTTCCTCGATGATCTCGCCGCCGTCCATGAATATCACCCGGTTGGCAACGGTCTTGGCAAATCCCATCTCGTGGGTGACGCAGAGCATGGTCATGCCGCTTTCCGCCAGTTCGATCATGGTATCCAACACCTCCTTGATCATCTCCGGATCCAGGGCCGAGGTGGGTTCGTCAAAGAGCATGATGCTGGGGTTCATGCAGAGGCTGCGTGCAATAGCCACACGCTGCTGCTGACCGCCGGACAACTGCCCCGGATACTTGCGGGCCTGTTCCGGGATCTTGACCCGCTTCAGGAAATTCATGCCGATCTCTTCAGCCTCCCTGCGGGGCATCTTGCGCACCCAGATCGGAGCGAGGCAGCAATTCTCCAATACCGTGAGATGGGGAAACAGGTTGAAGTGCTGGAACACCATACCCACTTCCCGGCGTATCTGATCGATGTGCTTGAGGTCGTCGGTGAGTTCGGTTCCCTCGACGATGATCTTGCCCTGCTGATGCTCTTCCAGCCGGTTGATGCAGCGGATCATGGTCGATTTGCCGGAGCCCGACGGTCCGCAGATGACGATGCGCTCCCCTTTCGCCACATCGAGATTGATATCCTTCAGGACATGGAACTCACCGTACCACTTGTGCATACCCTGGATCTGGATCATCGCTTCAGTGGAAGCGGCATTCCCCGGCTGTGAGATATCGGTTTCAGACATTAAGTGTCTCCCACTTTAAACTTGATTCAACGAGCATGCCCTGTGTGCAGCTTACGCTCCAGCGCCTGGCTGTAGCGGGACATGCTGAAACAGAAAACCCAGAACACCGCTGCCGCAAATACATAGCCCTCAATGGAGAATCCAAGCCAGTTCGGATCGGAGAACGCACTCTGAATCGTCGCCAGCAGATCGAACAGGCCGATAATGAGCACCAGGGTGGTGTCCTTGAACAGGGCGATGAAGGTATTGACGATCCCGGGGATCACCAGCTTGAGCGCCTGGGGCAGTATGATCAGTCCCATGGTCTTCCAATAACTCAGGCCGAGGGCCTGGGCCGCCTCGTACTGCCCCTTGGGTATCGCCTGCAGACCACCGCGAACCACCTCCGCCATATAAGCGGACTGGAACATCACGATACCTATCATCGCCCGCAAGAGCTTGTCGAAATGGGTACCCTCGGGGAGGAACAGGGGCAGCATAACGGACGACATGAACAGCACCGTGATCAAGGGCACCCCACGCCAGAACTCGATGAATACCACGCTCACGGCCCTGACGATCGGCATGCTGGAACGTCGCCCCAGGGCCAGAACGATCCCGATGGGCAGGGCTGCCACGATACCCACACCTGCGAGGATCAGGGTCAGAGTCAGACCGCCCCAGCGACTCGTCTCCACGTGCGCGAGTCCGAAGGCACCGCCGGAAAACAGGTAGTAGGCAATAACCGGGTAGACGATCAGGTTAAATGCAATGAGCATACCCTTGCGCGGAAACTTTTCCATGAACAGGGGGACCATCAGTGCAATGAGAAGCCCGAATGCCAGATTGATGCGCCAGTATTCCGCTTCCGGGTAGAAGCCGTACATGAACTGGTCGAATCTCACCGCCACAAAGACCCAGCAGGCGCCGCCGCTGTCACAGGCCTCCCGGGAGTCACCCACCCAGTCGGCGTTAATAAATGCCCACTGAAATGCCGGGACCAGGGTGATATAGATAAGATACAGGGCGACAAAGGTCAGCACCGTATTGAGGGGTGAAGAAAAAAGATTCTTACGCAGCCAGCCTACGACCCCGACGCTGGTTGCGGGAGGCGGAAGATCGGGATGAGGTTGCTTATGTACGTCCATGGCCTATCGCTCCACCAGCTGTTTCTTCTTGTTGTACCAGTTCATAAACGTGGAGATGCTCAGGCTGATAGTCAGATAGACCCCCATGGTCATGGCGATCACTTCCACCGCCTGTCCGGTCTGATTGAGCGTGGTACCTGCAAACACCGCCACCAGGTCCGGATAACCCACGGCCGTAGCCAGTGATGAGTTCTTCGTCAGGTTGAGATACTGGCTGGTCAGCTGAGGGATGATCACACGCATGGCCTGGGGAATGATTACCAGCCGCAGGGTGGGACCCGCGCGGAGACCCAGTGCATGGGCAGCCTCTGTCTGCCCGTGGCTCACCGCCAGGATACCGGACCTCACCGCCTCGGCGATAAACGACCCGGTGTAGATACTCAAGGCGAGCAGCAGCGACATCAACTCAGGGATAACAACCCCACCTCCCGTGAAGTTGAAACCCTTGAGCGCGGGGTAATCCCAGGACATGGGCGATCCCATGACAAGAAACACCAGCAAGGGAAGCCCAAACAGTATGGCCAGGGAAACATACACGGTATGAAACGGCTGGCCCGTCTCTTCCTGGCGCCGATGTGCCCAGCGTGCCAGGAACACGATTGAAATCACAGCGACAACAATCGCCGCGAACACCAGGTTGAAACCCTGTTCGAAGACCGGGACCGGATGATAGAAACCCCGATTGTTCAGGAAGAACATTTCCCCGAGTTCCAGGCTCTGCTTCGGCCGGGGCAACGGCTGCAGCACGGCGAAATACCAGAACAGGATCTGCAGAAGCAGGGGAATGTTGCGGAAAGTCTCGATGTAAACCGTGGCAATACGTGCGATCAGCCAGTTTTTCGAGAGCCTTGCCACACCCATCACGAAACCGATCATTGTCGCGAGGATTATGCCCAGCCCGGACACCAGCAGGGTGTTTAGCAGGCCCACCAGGAAGGTGCGGCCGAAGGTGTAGGTCTCGTCGTAATCGATCAGCGACTGAACAATGCCGAATCCCGCTTCATTGGAAAGGAAGCCGAAGCCGGTACTGATGCCTCGCTGTTCGAGGTTTTGCAGGGTGTTGGTAAACAGGTAGTTGGCAACGGCGACCACCCCCAGGATCAACAGAACCTGAAAGACCGTCGACCGGAAAACGGGTCGTCTCCAGAGCGCCGCTTTGGCGGGTGCGGCGCCCGTCACTGGATCTGCTGCCATAAGCTTACGATTTCATGCTGGGTTCAGGGGAGGACCGCAGTGTACTGAGCGCACACTGCGGTCCGGGCTCTCAGAAACTCAGGCTGTCAACGCACGGGCGGTCCGTACTGGATTCCGCCCTTGCTCCACAAGGCATTCAGGCCGCGGGATATCTTGAGGGCGCTGCCCTGCCCGACATTGCGCTCGAACATCTCTCCGTAGTTGCCCACCTGCTTGATGATGCTGGCGGCCCAGGTATCGCTGAGCTGTAAACCCTGGCCCTTGATGCCTGACTGGCCAAGAAGACGCAGGATATTGGGATCCTTGCTGCTGGCGGCCATCTTGTCCACATTCTCGGAGGTGACGCCGTACTCCTCGGCGTTGAGCATGGCAAACAAGGTCCATCTCACGATGTTGAACCACTCATCGTCACCCTGGCGCACCACGGGGCCCAGGGGTTCCTTGGAGATCACTTCCGGGAGCACCATCGCACCGTCCGGGTTCTTCAGCTTGATGCGCAGGGCATAGAGCTGGGATTGATCCGAGGTCAGTGCATCGCAACGCCCGGCATCGAATGCCTTACTGGTTTCATCCGACGTGTCGAAAGTGATCGGCGTGTAAGCCATCTTGTTGGCGCGGAAGTAATCGGCCAGGTTCAGCTCAGTGGTGGTGCCTGCCTGAATACAGAAGGAGGCGCCGTCCAGTTCCAATGCGCTTTTCACACCCAGGTTCTTGCTCACCAGAAAACCCTGACCGTCGTAATAATTTACGCCGGCAAAGTTCAGACCGAGCGAGGAGTCGCGGGTGAGGGTCCAGGTGGTGTTGCGGGAAAGTATGTCGATCTCGCCCGACTGCAGCGCCGTGAAACGCTCCTTGGCAGTAAGGGGGGTAAACTTGACTTTCTGGGCATCCCCAAACACCGCGGCGGCCACAGCCCGGCAGGTATCGACATCCAGGCCCGTCCAGTTGCCCTTGTCGTCAGGGCTGGAGAAACCCGGCAGACCCGTGGTCACACCGCATTGCAGAAATCCCTTCTTTTTTACGGCATCAAGCGTGGCACCTGCGAAGGCGGTGGTGGAAACCGCTGCGCAGAATGCCAGCGCGGAAGTGGCTAAAACAATTTTCTTCATGGTGCGATTATTCCCTCTTGTTGAAGTTAGAATCAGGTTTTTCAAAAAATGGGGTTGTACGAATGCATCCATGTCGCCGGCAGCCGAATTCATACGACTCCCGTTCGTTTCTCAACGGTCTCCTCCCGATTGAATCCTCTTGTATTCCTGTTATTCGGAACCCGGGATACGGCACCGGGGGGATTCGATTAATTGGTATTACCAACCATAAACCAACCTAAACTCTAGACCGGGAGGGCGGACACTGCAAGAAAATTCTCCCTTTCCATTGCCATTGGATCGTGATTACGTCGCACCTGAAAACCGGTGACACCCAGGGGAACAAGGGCTCAACTCCGATTACCGGCCGGGGGCGCCTTTTCCGTTTCCTCCCGATTTTCAGTTTCATCTCCGGTCCTGCCAAACCTGTCTATCCAGGCGCGAACCCTGGCTACCAGGGTGTTCGACAGACCGTTGAAAAAGTGGTCGGCCCCCTGCACTTCGATCTGTCGATAGGCAGTGTTGCCTGCCCGTCGGGCGGCGTTCGCTCTTTCTTTCGCTGTCTTGTACACCGCATCGAGATCGCGGCTGCCGTAGACATCGAGTATCGGCAAATCAATTTTCTCCAATGATCTCAGGGCCGCGCCATTCTCGTCTTTGTGAATGGAAAGCCCCACGACAACCAGCGCCTTGATTTCACCCGCGCCCCCCGTCGCCACGTAATCCACCGCCATGCGCCCGCCCAGGCTGTGTCCCAGCAGCAGTATGTTCGCGACACCACGGTCCTTGAAATACCTCACCCCCGCTTCTATGCGTGGAAATGCCTCGGGAACCAGGGCCCGATAGGCGCCGTCACCGGCATCCGAAGCCGCAACCGGCATCTGCAGCGACAATGTCTCCCAACCGAATTCCGGCAGTTCGGAGCGCAGGGGTTGAACCACATCGACCCAATCGGGATGGGCACCCCGGCCGTGAAGTATGATGACACCACCCTTGGGCTGGTCTGTTTCTGCTTCGGTATGGATGGCCATGAACTCCAGCTCTCCCGCCTGCAGCTTCAACGGTTCACCGACCAGGATGGCATCTTCTATCTGTTCTGCGATACGATGCTCACGAATAAGATCCGAAGCCCCCGCCATGTCAGCAAGCAGAAGACTCAATATTACTGCGGGAAGGTTCAAACGCATCGGTTTTATCCTCTGTGTCGGTGATAGGGGTTTCACCGTCTACCCTATCGATAAAAGTATTGCCAGCATACAGGACCGGGCGAGACTGCAGTTTTTATCTGAACTCCCCGAGTAGAATCAACCATTTTCTTAAATATAAAAGTTCTTTAAGCTGACGGGATAAAAAATAAAAATACAGCGAGCCCACCCCGCACCGGGAAACGGTGGGATAATGCTATTATAAGCCGCAGTGCCTGAAACGCATTCAAGACGAACCAGGTCACGATATTTGGATATTCGAGAGAAAAAAGCCGCCTCGACCAACGCTGTGAGCCAGTCGCGGCCCGGAGAAACCGACGGCCGGTTGCTGGCGTTCCTGGGCTCTTTGAGCCTGAAAACCAATGCGCTTCCACTCGCAATCAAATGGTCCCTTAGCATTTCCGCGCTCATCATGTTGGTGATGGCAGCGCTCGGCTGGTTCCTGATCAACCAGCAGAAGGAGAGCTACCATCACCAGACCGAGCGGCTGGGAGAAATGATCACGGAACAACTGGCGCGCGCCGCCAGCGAGCCCCTGATGGCGGACGATGTTCTCGCCCTTGAAGTTCTCGTCAGCCAACAGAAAAAGAATGATCTGATCATGGGCATGCAGGTCATCGACCTGGACGGTATGGTGCTGGCGTCGGCGGGCTCGCTGCCTGGCAACGGAAACAACCCGGCAGCGTTCACCACGGATGAAAAAATATTCTCCGACGAACGGCAAATCGCCTGGTCGACTCCGGACAGCAATGCGATCAGCTTCATCGCTCCGGTATATTTCCAGAAAACCCAGGCGGGATCCGCCCTCGTCAGCATCGACAAGCGGCCCCTGGAGAAAAATCTTGTCAGGTTGATCAAGGTGCTCATCGCGATAACCCTGGTCCTGATGATGCTGGGTACGGCGCTGGCTTTCCCGCTGGCCTACAGGTTGTGCAGACCCATTCATAGACTGGTGGAAGCCGGGGAGGCAATCCACCGGGGAGAAGCGAAGCCGCTTCGGGAGAATGAGCGTAAAGATGAGATCGGCAAGGTATTCGGCTCCCTCAACCGCATGGCGACGGACCTGGAACGCAAGAGGCATATCGAAAAAATACTGCTGCGCTATATCTCCCCCGGCATCGCCCAGCGGGTTCTCGGGAATGCGGAGAACGGGCGCCTGGGAGGTGACACCACCGAGGGCAGCGTACTTTTTTGCGATATCGTCGGCTACACCGAGCTGTCGGAAGAGCTGTCTCCGAAACAGGTTTCGGACCTGCTGAACGATTACTTCAGGTATTTTGCCCTGGCAGGCAGTTCCTGCCAGGGCACGATTGACCAGTTTATCGGCGATTGCATCATGATACTGTTCGGCGTACCGGAAAAGGACAGCGATCACGCGGTGCACGCGGTGACGTGCGCGGTGTTGATCCAGATGATAGCGGATCAGATCAACCTCGAACGCCAGTCGCGAGGGCAACCCACCGTCCAGTTCAGAATCGGAATAAACAGCGGACTGATGCTTGCCGGCAATGTGGGAAGCGAAGAGAGAATGCAGTACACCGTGGTCGGTGATGCGGTAAACGTTGCCTCGAGGATCTGCGCCCTCTCCGAACCCGGCGGGATTCTGCTGACCGGTGAAACTGCCCGACAACCGGGGGTGGAACACATGGTTAAACCGACGAGAATGGCCCCCATCAATATCCGCGGCAAAAAAAAGCCGGTGACGCCCTACGGTCTCGACAGAAGGACCTTTCTGGATGCCCCTCTGGTCAGTCAAAGTCTTGCACGCATTCTGCCCGGTGAGCAGGCTATGGGATGAAACGGCTTTGGCTGAGCCTGATGCTGTCCGCCTTGCTGGCCGCCTGCGCCAATGTACCCGTCGATGAACCTCCGGACGGCAGGATCTCACCATTGCCCGGTCCGGCAATCGATGAGGCGCGAGCACTCAGTAAGAAAGGTGACTGGCACCAGGCGATCACCCTGCTGGAGAAAACGAGTAAACAATATCCGGAAGACCTGTCGTTGCGTTCCGAACTGGAAAACCTGAAGCAGGCGTGGGCTGTCAAAAAACGCCTGATCGAGGACAGGATACTGGTAGGAGAGGCTGCCTCTCTTGGGGAAAAGATCGCTCTGTTGGAAAAACTCTACAAAGCTGAGCCCAACAATGTCCTATACCAGTCAAGGCTGCTGTTCTGGCGGCAATATTACCAATCCAGGGAAGATTCACTCATCGTCTGCGGGACGCTTCACGGTGAAACCCACCCGCAACTGGCAAAACTGTGCCTGCAACAGGCCGTTGAGATACAACCATCCGCTGAGGCCGAAAAACTCCTAAACGACGTCGACAAAAGGATCCAGAACCAGAAACTTGCTTCCTTTAGCCGAAGTGCGAAGCAGACTGCCAGAATCAAGGAGCGGAAGCAGGAGCAGACCGCCAGAAACAAGGTGCAGGAAGTAGAGCAACTGCTGGCAGAAGCCGAGAAGGCCGTCCAGCGAGGCGCCTATGGGGATGCCATGTCCAAGCTGGACAAGGCCGCCAGGGAAGACCCGGACAATCCGGAAATCCGCCAGTTGCGGTCCGAGACGCGCGCCATTCTGGACGAACGGGTCACGACCATGGTCAGACTGGGTGACCAGCTGTATAGGGAGGAAAAGCTGGTCCATGCGGTGGCAGTCTGGGAAGCTGCCTTGGAGCTGGACCCCAACCGGGAGGAGATCAGCGGGAAGATCGATCGCGCCCGGCGGGTGATGGAAAAACTTGAAGCCATCCGATCCCGGGAACAGCCCGGGAGTACCGGCAGGCAGACCGGTATCAAGAACTGAGCCTTCCCGTAACCCTGTGCAATCCGAATTGAAGAATGTAAACCGCTGAGGTACAGGGGCGCGTAGAATCATGCTTATCACTTTTTGGTTACGCAGCCTGGATAGGACGAAGCAGCATCCAGTGCACTGTTTCAGTACTGCGCCGTCCCGACCAGGCTTGTTGAAAACCCGATCCCTTACCTGAATATCTCTGCGTCTTGGCGCCTCTGCGGTTCGTCTTCAAAATAACGCCTCTGATATTTTTGGATGAAAACGGTCTCCGCTTGGGGTAAAGTTGGTTGTTACTAATATTCTGTTATTCCGGTTTTGGCCCTGCTGGAAACAAATCCCAGCCTGCCGCCTCAGGAGAATTCCAATGTCAGATTTTCAGATTGCCCCTTCCATTCTTTCGGCCGATTTCGCCAAACTGGGCGATGAGGTGGACAAGGTGCTCGCCGCGGGGGCCGATATCGTGCACTTCGATGTCATGGACAATCACTATGTGCCGAATCTGACCATCGGCCCGCTGGTGTGCGAAGCCCTGCGCAAGCATGGGGTGACCGCACCCATCGACGTGCACCTGATGGTGAAGCCCGTGGACCGGATCATCCCGGACTTCGCAAAAGCGGGAGCCACATATATCACCTTCCACCCGGAGGCCAGCGAGCACATTGACCGCTCCCTGCAGCTGGTTCGGGAACTGGGCTGCAAGTCCGGACTGGTTTTCAACCCCGGCACATCATTGAGCTATCTGGACTACGTGATGGACAAGATCGACATGATCCTGATCATGTCGGTGAATCCGGGATTCGGGGGCCAGAGCTTTATCCCGTCCGCGATGCAAAAGCTGAGTGAATGCCGCAAACGGATCGATGCATCGGGACTGAACATACGCCTCGAGATCGACGGCGGCGTAAAGGCCGACAACATCCGGGAGATTGCCCAGGCGGGCGCGGACACCTTCGTGGCGGGATCGGGTATATTCGGCAAGGGGCAGGAGAGCGACCCCAACCGCTATGACAGCATCATCGGACAGATGCGCGCGGAGCTGGCGAAGGCCTGAATACCCAGGACCTGTTAACAGTATGCAGAACCCAAAACTGATACTCATCGATCTCGACGGGACCCTGGTGGACAGCGTACCTGACCTGGCACTGTGCGTGGACGAGATGATGGCCGGAATCGGCCGCCCTCCCCACGGCGAAGCCAAGGTCAGGGACTGGGTCGGCAACGGTGTCGAGCGGCTGGTGAAGCGCGCACTGGTTGGACAACTGGAGGGAGAACCGGACCAGGCGGAATTCGAACGGGCCTATCCGCTGTTCCTCGAACTGTACGCCAGGCACAACGGCGAGCGCTCGCGGCTCTACCCTGGGGTGCGCGAGGGCCTGGATAGGCTGGCTGCCGGAGACGGCCGACTGGGCTGTGTGACAAACAAGGCAGCCCAGTTCACCGAGCCCCTGCTGGAGGCACTGGGGATCCGTGATTATTTCAGCATCGTCATCAGCGGCGACACGCTGCCGAGAAAAAAACCCGACCCGTTGCCCCTGCTCCATGCGGCTGAACACTTCGGTATCGATCCACAGGATGCCCTGATGCTTGGAGACTCGGTCAGCGATGTCAGGGCGGCCCGTGCCGCGGGATTCGGGGTTATATGCGTCAGCTATGGTTACAACCATGGCAGAGACATCGGCGAAGCGGAGCCCGATAAGGTGATCGATTCATTCACCGAGTTGAATAATCTATTACCATCAATAAGTTATTGAGATTATCCACAGCTTATTTTAAAAATTCGAGAAAATCGAGAGATTTGAGAGGCTTTTTTCAATAAATTGATAGAGCCTCGGAATTGGGAATACAACGGGCCAAATCAAAAATCGTGGCAAATCTTTCCTCTCCGGCCAAGGGGCAGCTCGCAACTTCCACGAAATTCGATTATCTTCTGCTCCATGAACCCCTCCGGACAGTCATACCCAGTGAAAACAGACACCCGATGGCGTCGCTGAAACGCAAAATCGCCACCAATCCCGTCTGCTAGTGGACCGCGCGGCCCACTAGCTTCCCGGAGAGGATCATGACTCCCGAGCAATTCGACCGACTGGCCGCTGAAGGCTACAACAGAATCCCCCTCATGTGTGAGGTCCTGGCCGACCTCGACACACCCCTGGGCGTCTACCTCAAGCTGGCCGACGGGCCCTATTCCTATCTGTTTGAATCCGTCCAGGGCGGGGAGAAATGGGGACGCTACTCCATTATCGGTCTTCCCTGCCAAACCCTGCTCAAAGTGAAGGGACACAGGGTTACCGTGGAAACAGACGGAAAGATCGTCGAGGAAGCCGACGTCGAGGATCCCCTGGCCTACATTGAACAAATTCAGCAACGCTACCGGGTCGCCGACCACGAAAACCTGCCGCGCTTCACCGGCGGCCTGGTGGGTTACTTCGGCTACGATACCATCCGCTACATAGAACCGCGGCTGGCCGTCTGCCCCAACCCGGATGCTATCGACAGTCCCGACATCATGCTGCTGGTCTCCGACCAGGTAGTGGTGTTCGACAATCTGCGGGGGCGACTCTACGTCATCCTGCATGTCGACCCAACAAACGGCGGAACCTTCGAGGCAGGACACCGGCAGCTGCAGCAGCTGGTCAAGCGCATCCGCGGCCCGCTGCCCGTGCAGCCAAAACACAGCCATCGCCGGATCGATGAGTCCCACTTCGTGTCCGGTTTTACCGAGATTGGTTTCAAGCAGGCCGTGGAAAGGATCCGGGACTACATACTCGAAGGCGACTGCATGCAGGTGGTATTGTCCCAGCGCCTCTCGGTCCTCTATGCCGCTTCGCCTATGGATCTCTACCGGGCACTCCGCGGGCTCAACCCGTCTCCCTACATGTACTTTCTCGATCTGGACGAATTCCATGTGGTGGGCTCGTCACCGGAGATTCTCACCCGGCTGGAGGACGGGGTGGTCACCGTCCGCCCCATTGCGGGCACCCGTCGTCGGGGAAAAAACGATGCGGAGGACCGGCAGCTGGAGGCCGACCTGCTGGCGGACCCCAAAGAGCTGGCGGAACACCTGATGTTGATCGACCTGGGCCGCAACGACACCGGTCGGGTCGCCCGGATCGGCAGTGTCAAGCTCACCGACAAGATGATCGTGGAGCGCTATTCCCACGTGATGCATATCGTCTCGAACGTGGTTGGACGGCTGAAGGAAGGCATGACCGCCATCGACGTCCTCCGCGCCACCTTTCCTGCCGGCA
>JAHEHQ010000041.1 GCA_024644505.1 Gammaproteobacteria bacterium | reverse complement strand
GATACGCCAGCGGGAATACGCTGCGAGACAGGCAGCCGCACACCCGGCCCGGTGAGGTCGGCGCTGTTGACGGCATACCCATCCATCGCGCTGTTGTCCCAGGGCGGCATGGTGGCGCGGCTGGTCACCGTTTCCGCGAGAACACGGCCCAGAGCGGCAGCGAGGTAGACCTCCCCGGTCCCGGCTACGGGCACGGCACGGTCGAGAATCAGCGCCAGCGCCTCTTCCAGGGATTTCAGCTCAGACGACCCGCTGCCGGATGAACAATCACAATCACTCATGACTCACGCCCGAAACATCTGGGCAAAATTGCAGGGACGGGTACGATGATCCAACTGCTGTTTCAGAATGCCGTCCCAGCCGGTTCGACAGGCACCCGTCGAACCCGGCAGACAAAATATCAGGGTCTGGTTGGTAAGCCCCGCGATGGCCCGGGACTGAATGGCGGAGGCCCCGATATCCTCCATGGAGACGCTGCGGAAGAGTTCGCCGAACCCCTCGATAGGCTTGTCCAGCAGGGGTTGTACCGCCTCCGGCGTGCTGTCCCGGCCGGTGATGCCGGTGCCGCCCGTGCTGAGGATGACGTGCACCTCCGGGTCGGCGATCCAGCGCGAAATCACCGCCCGCATCTGGTAGACGTCATCTTTGACGATGGCCTTCTCGACCACCCGGTGGCCACTTTGCTCCGCGGACTCCTTGAGTATAAGGCCCGATTTGTCGGTTTCCTCCGTGCGGGTATCGGATACGGTCAGGACAGCAATATTCAAAGGCACAAAGCCGGATTCTTCAAAATGTCCCATGAGTCACCTCCGGATCAGGGTTTACAGACAGATAGTCTGTCAGTCAGAGATCGAAGCCGAAAGCCTGCCTGAACCGGGCGTTGAATTCATCCCTTGTGAATGTATGGTTCTGGGTTCCCGCGTGCTCGATCTTGATAGCGCCCAGCAGCGCCGCTACACGCCCGGTGACGTCCCAGTCCAACTCGTTGAGCAGTCCGTAAAGCAGGCCCGCGCGATAGGCATCGCCGCACCCCGTGGGATCCACCAGTTCGGCGGCAGGTGCCGCCGGTATCTCGAAGACCCGCTCCCGGGTGTATATCTCCGAGCCCTTTCCACCCCGGGTGATGATGACGGCATTCACCATCTCGGCCAGCCTCCGGGGAGACAGTCCGGTGCGATCTTCCATCAGCTTGGCCTCGTAATCATTGAATGCCAGCCAGCTGGCCTGCTCGGCAAACCGCGTGAGCTCGTCGCCATTGAACAGGGGCATACCCTGACCCGGATCGAAAATAAAGGGGACACCCGCCTCCGCGAACTGCAGGGCATGCTCAATCATTCCCCGGCGCCCGTCCGGTGACACCATGCCCAGGGTGCAGCCGTTGATGCCGTCGACCTTGTTCCGGTGGGACAGGTTCATCGCGCCCGGGTGAAACGCCGTGATCTGGTTGTCATCCTGGTCTGTGGTGATATAGGCCTGGGCCGTGTACTCGCCATCGATCTCGAGGAGATGATCCCGGGGGATGCCGCAACGATCCATCCAATGGGCATAGGGGGTGAAATCCGTTCCCACAGTGCCCACCGGATAACCCTTCTCGCCCAGCAGTTTCAGACTGTAGGCGATGTTCCCCGCGCAGCCTCCGAACTCCCGCCGCATATCGGGCACCAGGAAAGAGACGTTGAGAATATGGACCTGGTCCGGAAGTATGTGATTCTTGAATTGATCGTGAAACACCATGATGGTGTCGAAGGCGAACGAGCCGCAGATCAGCGCTGACATTTCAGGATTCCAAAGACGGGTTGAAAGCGGGGATTTTACACCAAAGACGCAGCCTGAGGCAGCATCGGGCCTGCCGGGCCCTCAACAGCGTTTGTGCTTTTCTACCGCATGCCGTGCCTCTTTGGCAGTCATGGGATAGCCCAACAGATATCCCTGGGCCTTGCAGCAGTTCAATGCCTTCAGGTAGTCCATCTGCCCCTCGTTTTCGACCCCTTCCGCCACGATCTCCAGATTCAGTTCCCGTGCCATGGCGATGATGGCGGTGATAATGGAGTTGCGATCCTGGGACGACTGGATCTCACTGATAAAGGAACGGTCGATCTTGAGTGTGTTCAGGGGCAGGGACTTGAGGTATCCCAGCGAAGAGTATCCGACACCGAAATCGTCGACCGCGATACGAACACCGTGGGCGGCCAGCTTGCGCAGCCTCGAAACCGCCTTGTCCATGTCGTGCATCAAAACATTTTCGGTGATCTCGAGTTCCAGCCGGTTACCTGGAACACCGTGCCGCTTCAATGCCTCGAGTATGCTTTGTACAAAACCCTGCTGCTGCAGCTGGGCAGCCGAAATATTGACCGCCAGAATAATGTCCTCCAGACCGGCCTTGATCCACTTGTTCAGTTCACTGCAGGCCGCTTCCAGCACCCAGTTGCCGATACGGATAATGAGCTGGCTCTCTTCCGAGAGCGGAACGAAATCGTCCGGCAGCATGAGCCCACGCTCCGGATGGTGCCATCGCAACAGCGCCTCCAACCCGCATACCCTGCCACTGTTGACTTCCACCTGGGGCTGATAGAAGAGTTCGAACTGATTTTCCTCCAGGGCCCGCCTGATACCGTTTTCCATGGACAACTGCTGCTGAAACAGCCCTTTCATGTTGTCGGAGAAAAACTCGTAGCCGTTCTTGCCGTGGCTCTTGGTGTGGTACATGGCCATGTCGGCATTCTTCACCAACACTTCCATGGAAGCCCCGTCCTGGGGAAACAATGCGATGCCGATACTGAAACTCACGAACACCTCATGCCCTTCGAGCTCTACCGGCTGTTTGAGCTGATCGAAGATCTTGGAGACGATCATCACTGCATCCTCCCGGCCCGTGATGTCGGGTATCAGCAGATTGAACTCATCGCCTCCGACCCGCGCCAGGGTATCGCTGTCCCTGAGACAGGTCGTTAGACGCCCGGCCACTGCCTGAAGCAGCTGGTCACCCGCCAGGTGCCCGAGGGAATCGTTGATGACCTTGAACCTGTCCATGTCCAGAAACATCACCGCAAGCTGGGTATCGTGCCTGCGTGCCTGGGATATCGCGAGATTGAGGCGGTCGCGAAAAAGTGCCCGGTTGGGCAGGTTGGTCAGCAAATCGTGATACAGCTGGAAATTGATGATCTCTTCGGCACGCTTGCGCTCGCTGATGTCCCGGGCCACGCCGTAGGTGCCCATAAAACCCCTGTCGTCTTCGCTGAGCTTCTTCTGGTACATCCCCATGGCGTTGAGCTCGATGGTGATGGAACGGGATTCGAAGTAGCGGTAAGGCAGTGAGGTGTCCTTGCAGAGCAGTCTGAGCTCGATGTCATGGCTGGCCCTGAGCCCGGTGCGGCGTTCGTCGAAGGCGTATCTCGCCTTTTCGAGATCCTCCTTGTGCACCAGCTCGGAGTAGTGCTTGCCCAGGATCTCCTCGGGCTTGTAGCCCAGGAGTCCGGTAACCCGTTCATTGATGAAGGCAAAGCGGCCCTGGTCATCCAGCATGTAGATGATGTCCGGGGAGTTGTTGACGATAAAACGATAACGATGCTCTGAGGCCTCCAGCCGCTGATTGACCTCACGGATATTCTGCTCTAGCCGCTGCTTGTGGAGCACCCCGTTCAGGATCTGGATCAACCGGTCCGGTGCATAGGGTTTGCGCAGAAAGTCTTGGGCGCCGTTGCGCAGCGCCTCGGTGGCGCTTTCAAAGGTGGTCTCCCCGCTGATCACCACGATATCCGTGCCCGGGTGGTGCTCCGACACCTGCCGCATCACCTGGTAGCCGTCAACTCCGGGCATGTTCAGGTCCAGCAGCATCAGATCGATGTCATGTTCGGCAAGCACCCGCAGAGCCTCTTCGCCGCCTCCCGCCGTCATCGAGCTGTACCCGTAGGCCGCCAGGAGTTCCCTGACGCTCTGGGTCATCCGGACGTCATCATCCACCACCAGGATCGTCGAGGCTGTCGATTCCATGTTGTCCACCGCCCGTTGAGTGCTTTGCTCGATCTCCGAACCATAACTGGTCCCAAGCCAGGATATTGCGCTCTTCACCTCACTCCCCCATCCTTTTTATTGCCCTGTTTTACGGGGCAGCAGAATCGTGAACTCCGCCCCCCCTTCCGGTTTGTTGCGGCAACTGATCGTGCCGCTCAGGCCCGATACCAGGTTCCTGACGATTGTCAGACCGAGACCTGCGTGCTCCCTCCCCTTGGAACTGGTAACCGGATTGAAGATATTCTCCATCACCTCTTCCGGTATCCCGGGACCATTGTCTGCGATCACCAGCTCCACATATTGCCTGCCGTTGACGTTTACCTGATCGCCGGTTCTGATCGAAACGACTCCCTTCTTCGGCAGGGATTCGAGGGCATTTCTTATCAGGTTGGTCAGAACCTGTTTGAGGCTGTTACGATTCGTCGCTATCGGAGGCAGGTTGCCGTCGAGGATCAGTTCATCCTGTATGTCATGGGTGGCGAAGTGCGACACACGGAATATTCCCATCAGGTCCTGTATCAGCTGATTGATGTCCACCGTCCCCTGGAGCTTTTCGCCGGTATCGGTTGCGTCACGCATCCGAAGCACGATATTCGCGACGCGTTCGATCTCTTCGCTGAGGATGGCGACCTGTTCCTGAACGGCCTGGTCATCTGCCAGACGCATGGATAGCACCTGCAGGTAGTTCTTGATGACCGCCAGGGGATTGTTCGCCTCGTGGGCCAGACGGCTGGCCTCGCCATGGCGCCTCTCGCGCTCCTCGTCGAGTATCTGTTGCCTGTCCTCCATCAGCGCCCGACACTTGTAGACCGTGGCGGCGGCGGTACCGGAAAACATCTGCAGCAGATCCCTGTGCCGATCGAGGGCCTGATACCCCACAGCATCCAGGCCGGCCACAATGACACCCCCATCCTGCTCGGGGTGGCAGAGAGGCAGACAAAAAATCCCCTCCGTCTCGAGATGCATGCTCAGTTGACTGTCCAGCACCGAAGCCATGGGGGCCCGCGTCGCATCGAAGGTTGAGAGGCTGGAGCGACTGATCAGGGATTCGGTCACCAGGCTTCTGCCCGGCTTGATGGGTATGCGAAACTCCTCGATCTGTCCAAAGTGCGCGCTGCTGCCGGTCACCGCCTGCAGATGCATACCGTCTGGCTCGGAGAGAAAGACAAGGGTGCGGGAAAGGCCAAATAGAATATTCAGATCCTGGAGTATGGCCACCAGCGCCCGTTCCAGCTGTTCCGAACTGCTCAGATGCTGCTGTGCGCCGTTGAGCAGGGCAAAATCCCTGACCTTCTTTGCCAACTCAAGCCGCTCTTCTTCGGTATCGGCATCGAAGGTCCCATCCCCTTCCGCCGGGAACTGGATCCCCAGACTGTCCGCGGCCCGCTTCACATCGCTCCGGACCCCCGCGAGCATGTCCTCTATTACCGGCTGGGAGAGACCGAACAGCAACTCCGCCTCGGCGCAGAGGCTCTCCATGGGCTCGTACATCGCGCTGAGCTTGTGGGCAAAATTGATCAGTTTCACCAACCTGGGCGTATCGAGAACCGCATCTGCGGGTTCATGCTGATAAAGCACGGCATCGCTGAGAAAGGAATCAGGGTCCCATTTCCGTACCAGATAAGCCCCAACCTCGGTGCTCGTCGCACCGAACATCTCCCTTTCCCTGGCATCCATTTCCGTCACCAGGGGGGGGTTCAGCAGTATGTCCTGATAGTCGGTCGGATTCTTTTTCAGCAGCACCAGCTGGCCAATTTTATGCAGCAGGCCTGCCAGGTAGGCCTCATCCGGGGGATCATAGCTGGTCAGGTTGGCCAGGGCCTTGGCCGCATAGGCACAGGTCAGTGAATGGCTCCAGAACGTGCCCATCCATTTGCCGAGCTTTGTGTCGAACTGGGAGAAGAACTGGTGAACCGCCGAAGTGATGGCGATGGTCTTTATGGTGTTGAGACCCAGCACCACCAGCAGCCGGTTGAAATCCCTCACATCGTTCCACTGGGCGTAAAACGGAGAGTTTGCGATGGCAATGACCTTGGCGCTCAGGGCGGGATCCTGCTGGATAACCCCCGCCAGTTCCTTGAAACTGACATCGACTTTATGGCTGGCTTCGATTAATTTGAGCAATACGCGGGGTATCGAAGGGAGTTGCCCTACGTCTATCCGTGCAGCATTGCTGATCGATAGCCCGGTCATAAATGCAGACTTTAAACAGATACGCTCCGTATATCAACGATATATGCAGTGTTTTTAATTCTCAACGATCGGTTTTGATAGGAATCTATTGTTTTGAAGCGGTAAGAGCCGGCGAAACCGCTCATGAAATCCTGCCAATGACCAAGATGCCCCCACACAGATCGGACAGTGCTCCCGCCCGGGTGATCGCTGTGACCAGTGGTCTGGGTGGTGCGGGCAAAAGCTGTATCTGTACTAATCTCGCCCTCGCCCTCGGCAGCAACGGCCACCGGGTCTGCATGTTGGACACAGGCCCCGAACCACCCAAAAACCGCGAACTTTGGGTGCAGACATTGGATGCTTCGTTCCAGGACTATGTGCACGCCGGCCATAACCTGGACGAAATACTCGCCAAGGGACCCGTGGACGTCGGGCACGTCAAAGCCGCACAGGACATCGCCGACTTCGTGCATCTGGAACCCGGGCGGCAGGCCCGGGTGATGGCGGGATTGCATGAAATGGAAGCGCGCTTCGACTATCTGATCCTCGATATCGCCGGATACATCGATGATGCCCAGATCCAGTTCCTGCTTGCCGCCCCCTTCACCATCATCACGCTGACCCCGGAGCCCTCGTCCGTATCCAGTGCCTTCTCCCTGCTCAGGCTGTTAAAAAGGTTCTATTACGATCACCCGGTTTTCGTCATTGTCAACAGGTCCTCGTCGGTACGCATCGATCACGAGATCTTCAAGGAATTCAAGCGGTCAACCACAAAATATCTGCAACTGGATGTGGGTTATCTGGGCAGCATTCCAAGAGATCCGGCATTTACGAACGCAAAGCGGAAAAACATGCCCCTGCTGCTGAACGAACCCGACTCACAGGCCAGTCAGTGTCTTTTCGGGATTGCCGACCGCCTGCATCGACGCCTGGACAACGAAGTGGAACCCGGCACAAGGTTCAGCGCCTTCTTCCAGAAACAGATGGGAGAAACGAAGCCTCTCGGCCACCCTGGGGTAAAACAGACAACGGTTGAATCTGTCTCCGCACCGGCCCTGACCGGGGACCAGGGAAAAGATTCCGAGGCAGGGGAAGAACTGCTTGCGCTTGCAACGGCCAGCCGTTATGCCCGTATCCTGGGGCCGATGAACTCCTGAATAAAGGGATGATTCAGGCCAACGCTAACCCGTCAGCACAAGCAGCCAGACCACTGCAGCCATGGCAATGGCGAGAAAAACCGCGGCCGAACCTATATCCTTGGCACGCCCGGACAGTTCATGTTGATCACCGCCGAACCGGTCCACCACCGCCTCTATGGCTGAATTGAAGAGTTCCGCCAGGGGTATCATCAGGAGCACCCCCACCAGCAGCGCGCGCTCCAGGCCATTCTGGCCGAGCCACAAACCGAGGGGAATGAACAGGAGCAAACCGAAAATCTCCTGCCGGAATGCCTCCTCGTTTTCAAAGCAGGCCCTGAAGCCCGCCAGGGAATAGCTTGTGGCATCCACAAGCCGCCTCCAGCCTCTCGCGCCCTGAGCGGACATCAATCCTCGGCAGATACGTTCCAGGCCAGATCCAGTTCCCTTGCCGCACGCACATCGTCGAGGCGTTTGACCGGCAGGGTGTGTGGAGCGCCCTTGACCAGTTCCCCGTCCGTGTTCACCTCATCCTGTATAGTCCTCATCGCCTGAATGAAGGCGTCCAGGGTGCCCTTGTCCTCGGTTTCCGTCGGCTCGATCAACAGGCACTCCGGCACCAGCAGGGGAAAATAGGTTGTCGGAGCATGGAAACCGTAGTCCAGCAGGCGTTTCGCGAAGTCCATGGTATTGACTCCCCGCTCCTTGGCCTGTTTTCGCAGGGTGATGATGAACTCATGGGTTGCACGGCGCTCTGGAAAGGCGGCCTCAAAACCGGCCTCCTGCAGCATCTTAAACATGTAGTTGGCATTCAGCGTAGAGTATTCCGCCACCCGGCTCATGCCCTCGCGCCCCAGCATCCTGGCATAGGCATAGGCCCGCAACAGGACACCGGCATTGCCCGCGAACGCGGAGAGACGCCCGATACTGCGAGGACATTCGGTTTCGGTCAGCCAGTGGTATTCATCGCCGTCCCGGGTAACCATAGGCACCGGCAGATAGGGAACCAGACGCTCGCTGACACCCACCGGTCCGGAGCCCGGACCTCCTCCGCCGTGGGGTGTGGAGAAGGTCTTGTGCAGGTTCATATGGATAACGTCAAAACCCATATCGCCCGGTCGGACCTTCCCCAGTATGGCATTGAGATTGGCTCCGTCGTAATAGAGCAGCCCCCCCGCATCATGGACGAGACGTGCGATCTCCAGGATACCGCGATCGAAAACCCCGAGGGTGGAGGGATTGGTCAGCATGATACCCGCCGTCTGGGGCCCGACAACGGCCTTCAGGGCCTCGACGTCCACATCCCCATCTGCCCCCGTGGGGATCTCCCGGGTTTTGTAGCCGCACATCACCGCCGAGGCGGGATTGGTTCCATGGGCCGCATCAGGCACCAGTATCTCGTTGCGTCCCGTATCGCCACGCTCGTCGTGATAGGCCCGTATCATCGCCACACCGGCGAATTCACCCTGGGCCCCGGCAGCCGGACTGAGGGATACCGCCTGCATGCCCGTCAGCTCCTTGAGCATCTCCTGCAGATCGTGCAGGCAGGCCATGAATCCCTGGCTGTGGCTCTCCGGCGCCTCCGGGTGCCTGGCCAGAAAACCCGCGAGCATGGCCATTTCGTTGGCACCCCGCGGATTGTATTTCATGGTGCAGGACCCCAGGGGATAAAACTGGGTGTCGATGGAGAAGTTTCTTTGGGACAGGCGGGTGTAATGGCGAACGACCTGCATTTCCGAAACTTCCGGAAGGTTCGCGGAGCGGCGGCGCCTGAACTGTTCGGGGATATCGGTGATCTCAGCCTTCTGCAACGGTGCCTGGGCCACCGCCCGACGGCCCTGCTTTGACTGTTCCTGTATGAGAAGCATCATATCCGTCATGACTCCTTCGGCTGCAGCTGACAGGGTACGCCGCCCTGCAGTTCGATCACGCGCGCGAGTTTTTCCACAAAGCTTTCGATCTCACCGACGGTGCGCTTCTCCGTGGCACAGATCAGGATGGCGCGGCCAAGTTCAGGATAGTCCCCGGAAATATCCAGACCACCCAGAATATTGTGGGCGGCGAGGGCGCGCAGAACGTCATCCGCCGCCACGGGCAGGCTCATCAAACGCTCATGGAATACCGGGCGGCTGAACCGGGGCGACACGCCCGTAAGGGAGCTCAACCGGGCGACCAGATCGCTGGTGTTGGCATGGCAGGCAGCGGCTGTCCGCTCCAGACCCTCGGCGCCCAGCAGTGCCATATGGATCGTGGCCGCGGTGACCATCAACCCCTGATTGGTGCAGATATTGGAGGTGGCCTTGGAACGGCGGATATGCTGCTCCCTGGCCTGTAATGTCAGGGTGAATCCCCGGTTGCCATCCTGGTCCAGCGT
The DNA here is from genome assembly GCA_024644505.1 of Gammaproteobacteria bacterium. Lineage (GTDB taxonomy): Bacteria > Pseudomonadota > Gammaproteobacteria > Chromatiales > Chromatiaceae > JAHEHQ01. Next base: position 2,066 of record JAHEHQ010000041.1, on the reverse strand, counting down.
CCGGCCGATGATACGACCGGGCATCTGTCGAACAATACCCTGGCGGCAGCACAAAAACCCGAAATAGGGACCGCCCGAAGAAAGGGGCGCCCCGAGAGGCTGGCCCTCGCCGCAGCAGATATCCACTCCCTCCCCACCCCACTCCCCGGGGGGCGACAGGATCGACATGGCCAGGGGATTGACCACGGCAACGGTCATCGCCTTGTTGCGGCGACCCCAGCCGGTCAGCGCATCCACATCCTCCAGCACGCCGAAATAGTTCGGTTGAGGAATCACCAGCGCGGCAATATCCTCCCCGTCATAAGGCTCCAACGCGCCGATGTCGGTGTGACCGCCTTCGGGATCGAAGGGCAGTTCCACCAGCTCGATACCCTGGTTCTTCAGGATGTTGCCCGCCACCTTCCGATAGGAGGGATGCAGGGAGCGGGGCACCAGGATGCGCCGCGACTTGGACTTGCGGTTCGCACGAACAGCCATCAATAACGCCTCGGCCAGGGCGGAGGCCCCGTCATAAAGCGACGCGTTCGAGACATCCATGCCCATCAGTGCCGTCATCATCGACTGAAATTCATAGAGCAGCTGCAGGGTGCCCTGGCTGGCTTCCGCCTGGTAGGGGGTATAGGCGCTGTAGAACTCGCCACGGGTGGTAATCTGCCAGACCGCGGCGGGTATATGGTGATCGTAGGCCCCACCGCCGAGGAAGCAGGCCGGCTGTCCGTCCTGACGGGCCCGCCCCGCCATCAGCTGGGACGCTTCCAGTTCCGACATGGCCGGGGGAATGGATTTCAGTTCAACACAACGCAGATCAGCCGGGATCTCCTCGAACAGATCCTCGATGCCATCGACACCGATGGCCTCAAGCATTTCCCGGACCTCCTGGTCGGTATGGGGGATAAACGGCATGGCATGAACCCCTGTCTAATGTTCCTCTGACTGCATGACTTCCGCATAGGCGTCCGCATCCAGCAGCTTGTCCAGTTCGCTGATATTGGTAGCCTTGAGCTTGAACATCCACCCATCGCCAAAGGCATCCTGGTTGATGGTCTCGGGTGCATCCGCCAGTTCGACGTTGACCTCCGTGACCTCGCCGGAAAGCGGGCTGTAGACGTCCGAGGCCGCCTTCACGGACTCCACCACGGCACACTCACCGCCGGCCTCCAGGCTGTCTCCCACGTCCGGCAGCTCCACGAAGACCAGGTCCCCCAGAAGCTCCTGGGCATGCTCGGTGATGCCCACGGTCACCGTGCCGTCGCCCTCGTTCCTGACCCACTCGTGACTCTTGGCGTATTTAAGTTCTGTCGGCAAGTTGCTCATCTTACCCTCCCTAACATTATGGTTTGTTTGTGTTGATTCATCCGGGACCGTTCCAGCTCCCCTGTCGACCCCGGACACCATATCGAACAGCTGTGTATCTTGAGCCTGCGGCCCCAAAGGTCTTTGCCGTTAAAGCTCGATTTTTGCTTCGCCGTTGCGAACGAAGGGCGGCTTCACCACCCTGGCCTCCACCTGCTTGCCGCGGATCTCAACGGCGCATTGATCGGTGATATCTCCGCGCACCCTCGCCAGGCCTATGGATCTGCCGAGGGTGGGTGAGAATCCACCGGATGTTATCTCACCCACATCCTCACCGCCCGAGAACACCCGCAGGTGATCCCGCAACACGCCCCGCCCGGTCAACAGCAGGCCGACGAATCGCCGGTTGGCAGGGTCACCCCGGCGGGATTCCATGGCGGTCCGTCCCACGAATACCCTGTCCGTCGGTTCCCAGGCGACCGTCCAGCCCAACCCGGATTCCAGGGGCGACACCGATTCATCCATATCCGAACCGTAGAGATTCATACCCGCTTCCAGCCGCAGCGTGTCCCGGGCCCCCAGGCCGCAAGGACCGACGCCTGCCTCCGCAAGGGATTGCCAGAAATCCACCGCCTGGCTTTCCGGCAGCATGACCTCGAATCCATCCTCCCCCGTATAGCCGGTGCGGGCAACGAACCAGTCGCCCCCCCTCACGGCAACAAAGGGTTTCAAAGCGGCGGCGGCATCCCGGAGATCCGATGGCAGCAGGGGGA
>JAHEHQ010000040.1 GCA_024644505.1 Gammaproteobacteria bacterium | reverse complement strand
GGCAGATAGATCATCCAGTGGCTGGCACTGGCCAGGCCGATGGAGTCCCTCAGCACCAGGGGCAGGGCCAGAAACAGGGCGGTCATGCCCATGTGCAGGATCAGGATACCCAGATCCAGGCGCAGCAGATCGGTGTTGGACAACACCCGCCCGAACTGTCCCGGCTCCGGCTGGGTGTCGCGATGAAAATGGGAATCCTCCGGGTTGGGCACCACGAGCAGGGTGATGGCGACACCCGACAGCGCCAGCGCGCCGGTCAGCCAGAAGATCCCGGACACCCCGATAAAATGATTGAGCACGGGACCCAGCACCAGGGACAGGGCAAAGGCGATGCCGATGCTCATGCCGATCACCGCCATGGCCTTCATGCGGTTGTGCTCCTGGGTGAGGTCCGCGGCCATCGCCATCACCGCCGCGGCGATGGCACCGCTGCCCTGGAGCGCACGGCCGAGGATTACCCCCCAGATGCTGTCGGACATTGCCGCGACCACACTGCCGACGGCGAATATGATAAGCCCCCCGATGATCACCGGCTTGCGGCCGATGCGGTCGGACAGCATGCCGAACGGGATCTGCAGCAGGGCCTGGGTCAGGCCGTAGGCGCCGATGGCAAGACCCACCAGCACCGGTGTAACGCCCTGGAGTTCTTCCGCATACAGGGCAAAGACAGGCAGGATGAGGAACAGTCCCAGCATGCGCAGGGAGAATATCCCTGCCAGAGAAAAGGCCGCCCGGCTTTCGAGGGAAGTCATGCCCCGGGCTTCTACAGCATTCTTGTTCACGGTAGCTTGGTCCGATAACGGAAGACCGCGTATAGTATCAGGTTCGCTTTACGACTGGTACGCAGATGGACACCATTCAAATCCGGGGCGCACGCACCCACAATCTCCAGGACGTCGATATCGACCTGCCCCGGGACAGGCTGATCGTGATCACGGGACTTTCCGGCTCCGGAAAATCCTCTCTCGCCTTCGACACCATCTATGCCGAAGGGCAGCGCCGCTACGTGGAGTCCCTGTCCGCCTACGCCCGCCAGTTTCTCTCCATGATGGAAAAGCCCGATGTGGATCACATCGAGGGGCTCTCCCCGGCCATCTCCATCGAACAGAAGACCACCTCCCACAACCCCCGGTCGACCGTAGGCACCATCACCGAGATCTACGATTATCTGCGCCTGCTGTTCGCCAGGGCGGGAACGCCCCGCTGCCCCGAACATGGCCAGCCACTGGAGGCTGCCACCGTCAGCCAGATGGTCGACCAGGTGCTGGAGCTGCCCGAGGGCAGCAGGCTCATGATGCTGGCGCCCGTCGTCTCCGAGCGCAAGGGCGAACACCACAAGCTGCTCACCGAGCTCAAGGCCCAGGGGTTTATCCGCGCGCGCATCGACGGCGAGGTCCTGGAACTGGATGAACTGCCGGTGCTGGAGCTGCACAAGAAACACACCATCGAGGTGGTGATCGACCGCTTCAAGGTGCGGGAGGACCTGGGCCTGCGCCTGGCGGAGTCCTTCGAGACCGCCCTGACCCTTTCCGGGGGACTGGCGCGAATCGCCTGGATGGAAGATGCGCAGCAGGAGGAGCTGGTCTTTTCCGCCAACTTCGCCTGCCCCCTGTGCGGCTACAGCCTGCAGGAACTGGAGCCCCGGCTGTTCTCGTTCAACAACCCGGTGGGGGCCTGCCCCACCTGCGACGGCCTGGGGGTGGAGCAGTTCTTCGACCCTGAGCGTGTCGTCGCCCACCCGCACCTGAGCCTGGCCGCGGGCGCGGTCAGGGGCTGGGACCGGCGAAACGCCTATTACTTCCAGCTGATCCGCTCGCTGGGGAAGCACTACGGCTTCGATGTCGAAACCCTCTGGGATGAGCTGCCGAAGAAGATCCACAAGGTCATCCTGTACGGCAGCGGCCGGGAACAGATACGCTTCAGCTACTTCAACGAGCGCGGCGGACGCAACACCCGGACCCATACCTTCGAGGGCATCATCCGCAACATGGAGCGCCGGTATCGGGAGACCGAGTCCAACGCGGCCCGGGAGGAGCTGGCACGTTATATCTCCACCCACCCCTGTCCCGAATGCAGCGGCACCCGCCTCAACGAGGCGGCACGCCACGTGTTCGTGGACGACCATAACCTGCCTTCGATCACCACCCTGCCCATCGGTCATGCACTGGCCTTCTTCGGTGCGCTGAAACTGCCGGGCAAGGAGGGAAAGATCGCCTCCAAGGTGATCAAGGAGATCTCCCAGCGGCTGGAGTTCCTGGTCAACGTGGGACTCGACTACCTGACCCTGGACCGCAGCGCCGAGACCCTCTCCGGAGGCGAGGCCCAGCGCATACGCCTCGCAAGCCAGATAGGTGCCGGACTGGTAGGGGTGATGTATATCCTGGACGAACCCTCGATCGGTCTGCACCAGCGCGACAACGGCCGCCTGCTCAACACCCTGACCTACCTCCGCGACCTGGGCAACACGGTGATCGTGGTGGAACATGACGAGGAGGCAATCCGCAGCGCCGACCACGTGGTGGATATCGGGCCAGGGGCCGGGGTCCACGGCGGCATTATCGTGGCCCAGGGGACCGCCGGAGACATCGAACGCAATAAGTCTTCCCTTACCGGTCAGTATCTCAGCGGCAACCAGATGATAGCGGTGCCCGAGCGGCATCCCCCGCCTGGCCCGGAGAGACAGCTGAAGATCCTCGGCGCCACGGGTAACAACCTCAAACAGGTGGACCTGGGTATCCCGGTGGGTCTCTTCACCTGTATCACCGGAGTTTCCGGCTCAGGAAAATCCACGCTCATCAACGACACCCTCTACCCGGTGGCGGCAACCGAACTCAACGGTGCCAACCGGGACGCGGCGCCCCACGACCGGGTCGAGGGGCTGGGTCACTTCGACAAGGTGGTGGACATCGATCAAAGCCCCATCGGCCGCACACCCCGCTCCAATCCGGCCACTTACACGGGACTGTTCACGCCGATCCGGGAGCTGTTCGCGGGCACCCACGAGGCCCGCTCCCGGGGCTATACGCCGGGCCGTTTCAGCTTCAACGTCAAGGGCGGCCGGTGCGAGGCGTGCCGCGGCGACGGGGTCATAAAGGTGGAGATGCATTTTCTCCCGGACATCTACGTGCAGTGCGACCTGTGCAAGGGGAAACGCTACAACCGGGAAACCCTGGAGATCAACTACAAGGCCAGGAGCATCGACCAGGTGCTCGACCTCACGGTGGAGGACGCCCTGGTCTTCTTCGATGCGATACCCGCCATCAAGCGCAAGCTCCAGACCCTGATGGACGTGGGTCTGAGCTATATCAAGCTGGGACAGAACGCCACCACCCTGTCCGGCGGCGAGGCCCAGCGGGTGAAACTCTCCCGGGAACTCTCCAAACGGGATACCGGCAACACCCTGTATATCCTGGACGAGCCCACCACCGGGCTGCATTTCCACGACGTGAAACATCTCCTGGAGGTGCTGCACCGGCTGAGGGATCATGGCAACACGGTGGTGGTGATCGAGCACAATCTCGACGTGATCAAGACGGCAGACTGGATTATCGACCTGGGGCCGGAGGGCGGCGACCGGGGCGGGGAGATCATCGCCGAGGGGACACCGGAGCAGGTCGCGGATAACCCGGCCTCCTACACGGGACAATACCTGTTGCGGGTTCTGCAGGGTACTGCCACAATAAAACTGCCCAGGAAGCGGAAAACAGGCCGACGATAGGCGATGACCAGGGTCAGCTCAAGCAACTGCCCGACGCAAGCCACAAACGATAAAAAGATCGTCCGACGCTATAACGCCTACTACCAGGGCTGGTGCATGGCCTTCGGGGAGCACGAGGCCGCCTACCACGACGACTGGAATATCAACTGGCTGTTCGCCGAAGACCGGATCGGCCTGGCAATCTCCGCGGACCTTCGCAAACGCATTTCCCGGGAACTGCTCGGACAACGGGAAAAGCCGCCCGTTGTGGTTCTGGCCAAGGACTCGGTCATAATCAACCGGCTGCACTACCTGCTAATCGACGAGGCGGAACGGGATAATGCCCGCCGGATCAGGGATTTCATCCTCGAGAGCAGCGAACTGCACATGTTCCTGTGCAGCCACTTCTGCTACCCGCCCCGCACCCGAATCGTCACCTTTTCGAGAAAGAAACCGCTGACGATTATGTATAAGGAGATGTTGCCGTTGGAGTTACTGGTAACTAGTGACTAGTTAACCATACAGGATGGTAGCCTGTGTAGAGCGCAGCGAAACACGGGACTCTTCAGGTGATCAAATTATTTTTTACCCTGTAGTCCTTTACCCGCGTTTCGCGTTGCTCAACACCGGCTACGATCCTAGGCCCTCGGCCCTCCGCCCTTTAAAGAAAACGAATCCCCAGGTCTTAATCCCAGCACTTCTGCCGCGTTACCACCATTTATCGAAAATTCCACCAACCCGATCGAGTCTGCGTGCCAGAAGGGCTCGCCCGGAGCGGCTTCACAGAAGGTTCGCCGGTAACTGAGGGTTTGTCCATTCACTTCCAGCAGGCTGTCCTGCTCGATCTGTGATGCGCGGAGGCCGGTCAACAGGTTGCCGTAGTGATCGGTGTAGATGATCTCGTTGAGGTCCGCGGGCCAGTCGGCACCGATCATGTCGGCCGGCTCCATTGACGTGCCGGGGATCTGCTCACCGAGTGACAGCCGGGCGGCTGCGGGGGCGAACAGGTCGCGGCCATGGAAGGTATCGGAAAGGCGTGCGGGGACCCAGTCTATCGTTTGCAGACCGCAGGTATCTGAACGGCGAACCACCTGGGACAGCAGACCGTTGTCGGGACCGACGAACCCATATCGGCCGGTGTGCACCGACAGGGGCTTCCTGTCACCCCCGACCCCCGGATCGACGACACAGACAAAGAGCGTGTTCTCCGGCATCTCACCTGCCAGGGCGGCCAGCAGATAGGCCGATGCCCTGGGATTGAAAGCCGGCGCATCGGAGCAGAGTTCGATGACGGGAACCCCTGCACCGGAGGCAGCGACCACCGCCTCCATCTGACCCGTGTAGATGCCCCGGGGTCCGAAGTCGGTGAAGAGAGCGATAAGCGAAGGACGCGATTCTTGGTCGTTCATCGTTGCTGTCCCATTAACACCCTCTTCCATTGGGGCTGGGGGAATAATGTAGGGTCGAATTCATTCGACCGATGCTTGAGTTGAATCAACCGGCTGTTGGCCGAATGAATTCGGCCCTACAGGGGGAAGATCCGATGATATTACCCCTTCAATCCCACTTTCTCCCTATAGCGCAAAAAGCCGGGCAAGGCCCGGCTTTTTGTTGTCTTTCGGTATGCGACGCCTATTCGGCTTCAAACACTTCCTCTTCTTCGGGCTCCGGGCGGTCCACCAGTTCCACATAGGCCATCGGTGCCTTGTCGCCCGGACGAAAACCGCACTTGAGGATGCGCAGATAACCACCGGGACGATCCTGGTAGCGGGGACCCAGCTCGGTGAACAGTTTGCCGACGGCCTCCCGGTCACGCAACCGGTCGAAGATCACGCGGCGGCGGGCGACGCTGTCGCTCTTGCTCATGGTGATGATGGGCTCCGCCACCCGGCGCAGCTCCTTGGCTTTCGGCAGGGTGGTTTTGATCAGTTCGTGTCGCACCAGCGAGCAGGTCATGTTGCGAAACATCGCCTGGCGATGCGCGCTGTCACGATTGAGCTGCCGTCCTGATTTTCGATGACGCATGGCTCGTCTTCCTCAAAAATTCGTTAAAACCTTCGGTTTGTCCGTATGGCCGGGGGCTGTCAGCCCGCCATATCATCCATACCTTCGGGCGGCCAGTTTTCCAGGCGCATACCCAGGGACAACCCACGGGTTGCCAGGACATCCTTAATCTCGGTCAGAGACTTTTTGCCCAGGTTCGGGGTCTTGAGCAGTTCGACCTCGGTACGCTGGATCAGGTCCCCGATCATGAAAATGTTCTCCGCCTTCAGGCAGTTTGCAGAGCGCACCGTCAGCTCGAGATCGTCCACCGGGCGCAACAGGATCGGATCCACACTGGCTCCCGTTTCCTCTTCGGCCGGCTGGGAACCGGTCGTGTCGTCCAGTTTCACGAACGAGGAAAGCTGGTCCTGGAGTATGGTGGCGGCGCGGCGAATCGCCTCTTCCGGATCGATGGTTCCGTTGGTCTCGATATCTATGACCAGACGATCCAGATCGGTGCGCTGTTCCACACGTGCCGCTTCCACGGCATAGGCCACACGGCGAACCGGTGAGAAAGAGGCATCCAGCTGCAGGTGGCCGATCGGACGGTCCTCACCGGCGGACTCGCGCTGAGCCGAAGGCTCGTAGCCCCGCCCGCGCGCAACCTTCAGGGTCATCTTTATCTCACCGTCCTTGGTCAGGTTTGCGATCACGTGGTCCGGATTGGCGATCTCGACATCGTGGTCCAGCGCAATGTCGCTGCCCAGGACCGGACCTGCGCCCTTTTTGTTGAGCGTCAACACCGCTTCGTCGCGGGTGTGCATGACGACCGCCAGATCCTTGAGATTGAGCAGGATCTCCAGAACGTCTTCCTGAACGCCTTCAATTGAGGTGTACTCATGGAGCACCCCCTCTATCTCGACTTCGATCACGGCGGCGCCCGGCATGGAAGAGAGCAGTATGCGTCTCAGCGCATTTCCCAGCGTATGACCGAATCCGCGCTCCATCGGCTCCAGGGAGACCTTGGCGTGGCGTTCCGTTATCGGCTGGACGTTGACCAGACGAGGCTTCAGAAAATCTGTGACCATTTCAGGCATTTCTACCCCTATCCCTTTACTTTGAGTACAGCTCTACGACCAACTGTTCGTTGATCTCGGCCGGCAGTTCAGAACGATCGGGCACCCGCTTGAAGGTCCCCTTCATGGCTTTTGCGTCCATCTCGATCCAATCCACTACGCCATACTGCTCTGAAAGCTCCAGTGAACTCTGGATGCGGGCCTGCTTCTTGGCCTTCTCCCGAACCTCGATCTCATCGTCCGCGCTGACCTGGTATGAGGCCACGTTGACCACCTTTCCATTGACCAGGATTGCCTTGTGGCTGATCAGCTGGCGCGATTCCGCGCGGGTGCTGCCAATGCCCATGCGGTAAACCACGTTGTCCAGGCGCGTTTCCAGCATCTGGAACAGGTTGTCACCCGTCGCACCCTTGAGCCTGGCGGCGGACTTGTAGTAATTACGAAACTGCTTTTCCATGATCCCGTACATGCGGCGCATCTTCTGCTTTTCGCGAAGCTGCAGGCCGTAGTCGGAAAGACGCCGCCGGCGGTCCGTGGTCTGACCGGGCTGCTTCTCCATGTTGCACTTGGATTCCAGGGAGCGTACGCGGCTCTTGAGGAACAGGTCTGTTCCTTCACGACGGCTGAGCTTGCACTTGGGTCCGATATACCTTGCCATTTTATATTACTCCGGGGTCAGACGCGCCGCTTCTTGGGCGGACGGCAGCCGTTGTGCGGGATGGGCGTCACATCGGAAATGCTGGTGATCTTGAATCCCGCGCCGTTCAGGGCCCGCACGGCGGATTCACGTCCGGGCCCTGGGCCCTTGACGTTGACGTCCAGGTTCATCAGGCCATACTCCTTGGCTTTCTCCGCCGCACGACCCGCCGCTACCTGAGCTGCAAACGGGGTGCTCTTGCGTGAACCACGGAATCCTGAACCTCCGGAGGTCGCCCAGGAGAGTACATTCCCCTGACGGTCCGAGATGGTGATGATGGTGTTGTTGAACGATGCGTGTATGTGCGCAACACCATCTGATACGGTCTTCCTGACCTTTTTCTTCGCTCGTGTGGTTGGTTTTGCCATCTGGTTGAATCCTGCGGATCTGTATTCTTCAGGTCGCCGGTAAGACCGGCAGCCGGGTTATCTCTTAATCGGGCGACGCGGTCCCTTTCGGGTGCGTGCGTTGGTGCGGGTTCTTTGACCGCGCAGCGGCAGACCACGGCGATGCCGGATACCGCGATTGCATCCGAGGTCCATCAGTCGCTTGATATTCATTGATATCTCGCGGCGCAGATCGCCCTCGATGGTAAACTGGGTCACCACGGCGCGAAGCTTGTCGACCTCTTCCTCGGTAAGGTCCTTTATCTGGCTCTCATGGCCAACGCCCGCAGCATCACAGATATCCGCGGCACGCTTACGGCCGATACCATAGATGGAGGTGAGCGCAATAACCGCGTGCTTGCGATCCGGAATATTGACGCCTGCAATTCGGGCCATCGGGTTGCTCCTGAAACAAATCGAAACTCTTCCACGTCACGCGCGGAAAACGCGTAACAATATCTTGAACCCGTCAACAAATCAAGTCTCTGACGGATTACCCCTCCCTGAGGGAGAGGGGGTTTAATATCGCTGAGGTAACCGCTGCGTCGGCTCAGCCCTGGCGCTGCTTGTGCCGTGGCTCCTTACAGATCACGCGCACCACGCCATTGCGTCTCACAATCTTGCAGTTGCGGCAGACCTTTTTTACTGATGCCTTTACCTTCATGTCATTCTCCAAATACTTTTCAAGCGCCGGTGATCAGCGCAGCAGCCCCGGTCCGCCGCCTTTCAGATTGGCCTTTTTCATCAGCCCCTCATACTGGTGGGACATCAGATGGGCCTGCACCTGGGCCATGAAATCCATGACCACCACCACGATAATCAGCAGTGACGTACCGCCGAAATAGAAAGGCACGTTCCAGCCCACGATCAGAAACTCCGGAAGCAGACACACCGAGGTGATGTAGAGGGCACCCCAGAAGGTCAGCCGCGACATCACCTTGTCGATGTAGCGGGCCGTCTGCTCGCCCGGACGATAACCGGGGATGAAGGCGCCGGAGCGCTTCAGGTTGTCCGCCGTCTCCTTGGAGTTGAACACCAGCGCCGTGTAGAAAAAGCAGAAGAAGATGATCGCCGCCGCATAAAGGATCACGTAGATCGGCTCCCCCGGGGAGAGCTTGGCAACGATATCCTGCAGCCAGCGCATATTTTCCTGAGTGCCCAGCCATTGGCCGATGGTCGACGGAAAAAGAATGATGCTGGAGGCAAAGATCGGCGGAATCACACCTGCCATGTTCAGTTTCAGCGGCAGGTGGGTGCTCTGGGCCGCGAACATCTTGCGCCCCTGCTGGCGCTTCGCGTAGTTGACGGTGATGCGGCGCTGCCCGCGCTCGACAAACACCACGAACCCGGTTACCGCCGCCGCCAGAACGAACAGGGTCAGCACCGTCAGGGTGTTGAGTTCACCGGTTCGCACCAGTTCCAGCGTTCCGCCGATGGCGGAAGGCAGTCCGGCCACGATGCCGGCGAAAATGATCAGGGAGATGCCGTTGCCCAGGCCGCGCTCGGTAATCTGCTCGCCCAGCCACATCAGGAACATGGTGCCGGTCACCAGGGAGACCGTCGCGGTAAAGACGAAGCCCGGGCCGGTCTGAATGACCACGGGCATGCCACCCGCCTGCTGGCTCTGCAGCGCCACAGAGATACCGATCGCCTGGAAAGTGGCGAGACCCACAGTGCCGTAGCGGGTGTACTGAGTGATCTTGCGCCGGCCCTGTTCACCCTCTTTTTTCAGCTGCTCGAGCTTGGGTATCACCGCGGTCATGAGCTGCATGATGATGGAGGCTGAGATGTAGGGCATGATGCCCAGGGCAAACAGGCTGGCACGCGACAGAGCACCGCCGGAGAACATGTTGAACATGTCCAGGATGGTCCCCTGCTGCTGGTCGAACAACACCGCCAGCGCGGTGGGATTGACACCCGGGACCGGGATGAAGGTCCCGATACGGAACACCAGCAACGCACCTACCACGAACAGCAACCGCCGCCGCAGTTCGGTGAACTTGCCCATACCGGCGAGTCCGCCGGCTGTGATCCCTTGCCTGGCCATTTATTCCTCTATTTTTCCGCCCGCGGCTTCGATGGCCTTGCGCGCACCAGGAGTGACACCCAGGCCCTTCACCGTCACGGCCATTTCGATCTTGCCGGAGAGTATGATCTTGGCCCGCTTGACGGAGTGAGGGACGATATCGGCATCCTGAAGCGCCTTGAGGTCCACCACATCCGAGGCAGCCGCGGCCAGTTCCCCGAGTCGCACCTCGGCGGTCTCCCTGGCCTTGCGGGACCTGAAACCCACTTTCGGCAGACGCCGCTGCAGGGGCATCTGCCCGCCCTCGAATCCCACCTTGTGGTAGCCGCCGGTGCGGGATTTCTGACCCTTGCTGCCGCGACCGCAGGTTTTCCCTGATCCGCTGCCGATGCCGCGGCCCACGCGCTTGGCTGGGGTCTTGGCGCCCTTGGCGGGCTTTATGCTGTTCAATCGCATCTCAGGACTCCTCGACTCTGACCATGTAGGAGACCTTGGCCGCCATACCGCGGGTTGCCGGCGTGTCCTCCACGGAAACCGTTTGATGTATGCGCCGCAGGCCCAAACCCCTGACACATGCCTGGTGGCTCTTGAGACGCCCGCTCACACCGCGTGTCAGGGTCACTTTCATCATCTTCTTGTCAGCCATGACTTACCCCAGGATCTCTTCTACCGTCTTGCCGCGTTTGGCCGCCACCGACTCCGGGTCCGTCATCTCGGTCAGCGCATTGATGCTGGCCCGGACGACGTTGATCGGGTTGTTGGTGCCGATACATTTGGCAAGAACGTTGTGAACACCGATGGCCTCACACACCGCACGCATCGCACCGCCGGCGATGATGCCGGTACCATCGGTTGCCGGCTGCATGTAGACCTTTGCGGCACCATGGCGACCGATCAGGGGATAGTGAAGCGTGGTCCCTTTCAGCTTGGCTTCGCGCATGTTGCGGCGGGCGGCGTCCATGGCCTTCTGAATGGCTATGGGCACCTCGCGGGCCTTGCCGGTTCCGAAACCCACGCGGCCGTTACCGTCACCGACCACCGTCAGCGCGGTGAATCCGAAGATGCGTCCGCCTTTCACCACCTTGGCGACACGATTGACGCTGATCAGTTTTTCTATCAGCTCGTCGCCTTCCGGCGTTGCATTGAAATTTGACATAGCCTGCCTCTCAGAACTGAAGACCGTTTTCGCGGGCGGCGTCGGCCAATGCCTTCACCCTGCCGTGATACTTGAAACCCGAGCGATCGAACGCAACCCGCTCGACGCCGACGCCCTTGGCGCGCTCGGCAATCATCTTGCCCACCGTGGCGGCGGCCGCGCTGTTCCCGGATGCGCCGTCCAGTGCGGACTTGACGTCTTTGTCCAGGGTGGAGGCGCTGGCCACAACGCTGGAGTCAGGGGCGATCACCTGGGCATACATGTGCCGGGGCGTACGAAAAACGCTCAACCGGTGAATTTCCAGTTGCTGAATTCTGGCGCGGGCACGGCGGGCCCGGCGCAAACGTGCTGTTTTCTTTTGCATCCTAATTGCCCCGGTTATTTCTTCTTGGCCTCTTTACGGACCACGTATTCATCCACGTAGCGCACACCCTTGCCCTTGTAGGGCTCCGGCGGTCGGAAGTCGCGGATCTCCGCGGCCGTTTGCCCGACACGCTGCTTGTCACAGCCGGACACGACGATCTCGGTCTGGGACGGGGTCGTTATCTGGATACCTTCCGGTATCGGGTAGTCCACCGGGTGGGAAAAACCGAGAGACAGGTTCAGGGTCTTGGCCTTGACCTGTGCACGATAGCCCACGCCGATCAGCTGCAGCTTCTTGTCAAAACCCTGGCTGACACCGGTCACCATATTATTGATCAGGGCACGGAAGGTACCGGCCATGGCCCAGTGGTCCTGG
>JAHEHQ010000329.1 GCA_024644505.1 Gammaproteobacteria bacterium | reverse complement strand
GATCTGGTCGGACTCCTCACGGGTACCTTTTTGGTGGTAATAGGGCTGACCCTTTTTGTGCACGGACTCAAGCTGGGACTCTTCCCCATTGGTGAGTCGATTGCCCATGATTTCGCACACAAGGGGAGCCTTTTCTGGCTGCTGGCATTTGCCTTCGCCCTGGGCTTCGGCACCACCGTGGCGGAGCCTGCGCTGATCGCAGTCGCCGACGAGGCAGCGGAAGTGGCCGCAACCGGAGGCATGATCGAAAGTTCGCTGGAATCCAGGGAAAGCTATGCCAATGGGCTGCGCATGACAGTGGCGCTGTCCGTGGGATTTGCCATCCTGATAGGTGTGCTGCGCATCATCAAGGGCTGGCCGGTTCAGTACCTGATAATGGGGGGATACGCCGGGGTGGTGATCATGACCGGATTCGCGCCCCCGGAGATCATCGGTATCGCCTATGACTCCGGAGGTGTAACCACTTCCACTATCACGGTTCCCCTGGTCACCGCCTTGGGCGTGGGGCTGGCATCCAGTATCCGGGGCCGCAACCCCATGACCGACGGATTCGGCCTGATCGCATTTGCTTCCCTCACCCCCATGATATTCGTCATGGGTTACGGAATGGTGATTTGATGGGCGTGATCACCGACCTGCTGGCAACCCTGCTGGAAACGTTGCGCGACGTTTTGCCCATCGCAATCATCCTGTTCGGGTTCCAGTTGGTGATACTGCGCAAGCGCATTGCCAACCTCAGCCAGATCCTGATCGGTTTCCTTCTGGTCCTCCTGGGCCTGGCATTCTTTCTGGAGGGCCTGGAAAGGGCCCTGTTCCCGCTTGGCAAACTGATGGCCAAGCAGCTGACCGCGCCGGAGTTTCTGGGCATTTCCGGAAATGAGGTCGTCGTCGGGGAAAACTGGCAGCAGTATCTCTGGGTTTATCTGTTCGCCTTTGCCATCGGCTTTTCCACCACCATTGCGGAACCCTCCCTGATCGCAGTTGCCATCAAGGCCAACCAGGTTTCCGGCGGTGCCATCGGCACCTGGGGGCTGAGAATTTCCGTGGCTATAGGGGTGGCGGTCGGTATCTCTTTGGGTGCCTATCGCATCATTACGGGGACCCCGCTTCACTACTACATCATCGTCGGTTATATCCTGGTGATCATTCAAACCATTTACTGTCCGAAATCGATTATCGCACTGGCCTATGACTCCGGGGGAGTGACCACGTCCACCGTCACGGTGCCCCTGGTGGCAGCCCTTGGTCTGGGGCTTTCCAGCAATATTCCCGGGCGAAATCCGCTGCTGGACGGTTTCGGTCTTATCGCCTTTGCCAGCCTTTTTCCCATCATGAGCGTGATGGGTTATGCACAACTCAGTGAGTGGGTCGCCCACCGGGCCAAACGCCGCCAGCGGGTCGACAGGGGAGATTAACCATGCATTTCAAATTGATTGTTGTTCTGATCGACGACGACAAGACCAACGACGTGGTGGAGGCGGCACGAAACGCCGGGGCCACCGGTTCGACGGTAATCAACCAGGCCAGGGGCGAGGGGTTGCAGAAAAGCCGGACATTTTTTGGCCTCAACCTCGAAATACAGCGTGATGTTGTGCTGCTGCTCGTGGAGGAACACCTCAGCCGCTCCATCCTGGAGAGCATCGCGGAGGTCGGCGAGTTCGATGACAAGTCCGGTGCGGGCATCGCGTTTCAGATCGATGTGGAGGACGCCCTTGGCGTAAGGCACCAGATCGCGGAACTTACCCATGTAGTGGAGGAAGAGTTGTGAGTGAGAAAAAGATCGTCCGTGTACAAGACGTGATGAAAACCAAGTTTGACATGGTGGACAGACTGCACACCATCAAGGACGCCCTGAATCAGATGGCGCATGTCGATGCCAAATGCCTGATCGTGAACAGGCGCAACGAACACGATGAGTACGGGATCGTCATGATTTCCGATATCGCGCGCAGGGTACTGGCCAAGGACCTGGCGCCGGACCGCATCAACATCTACGAAATCATGTCCAAGCCAGCCATATCGGTGCATCCGGACATGGACATCCGCTACTGTGCCCGGCTGTTTGGACGCTTCCACATTTCCCGCGCCCCGGTGGTGCTGGATCGCAAGGTAGTGGGTATCATCAGCCTCACGGACATGGTTCTGAAGGGGTTGCGGAATCAATGAGGCAGGAAGACGGCGGGCTGATTGCCGATGCCCGCCAATGCCTTTCCCCCAACCATGACCAGCGGCCCGACGCCTGCCCCGTAGACCTCCTGGTTATCCACAACATCAGTCTTCCACCCAGTCAATTCGGCGGGAACTGGATAGAAGACCTCTTCCTGAACCGCCTCGATCCCAGGGCGGATGACTACTTCCCCAGCATCTGCGAAATGAAGGTTTCCAGCCACCTGCTCATCAGGCGCGACGGAGAACTGGTGCAATACGTCCCTCTTGATCTGCGGGCATGGCATGCCGGACATTCCGTTTTCCAAGGACGGGACAACTGCAATGATTTTTCCATCGGCATAGAACTGGAGGGGGCAGACGACATAGCCTATACCGATGTCCAGTACAGGGTCCTGCGGAAGGTGACTCTGGATATCATGGCGCGGTATCGGGACATTACCCCCGAGCGGATCACCGGCCACAGTGACATTGCTCCCGGCAGAAAAACAGACCCGGGCCCGGCATTCGACTGGCCCCGTTATCTCGGCAGTTTAGACACGGCCTGATCCCAAAAGAAAATGGTGGCAACAGCCGTTGGCCGAATAAATTCGGCCCTACGGCGGTAAACTAAACGGCACTGTAGGGTCGAATTCATTCGACCAATGCGATCACGCTACCAGTAGGCCAGCACCCGGCCGTTTTCGATCTTGTGTTCGAACTGCCTCAGCGGGCGGTTGCCCTTTGCGGTGCATTCACCGCTTTCGATGTCGAACGCCCATTCATGCTTCGGGCAGGTCAGTGTCCGGCCCTCCAGGGACAGGTGGGGTATATCGGTCACCTGATGGGGGCACCGGCTGTCGTAGACCTTCAGGTCGTCACCCTTTCGATAGGTGAACAGATGCCGGCCATCGATCTCGTAATAGCCCGCCTGCTCCCGGGGAACCTCCTCCAACGACCCGATATCGTGCCACTCGGGCGTCGCGTCCAGGTTTTCCGGCCGGAACTCCGGTATGTCCATCTCCAGCAGGATTTCCGTGGCCCAGACGATTTTCGCCAGCCCGAGCACCGGAAAGGCCATCATAAGCGCATCGATGACTTCGTTGGGTGAGGCACCGTTGCGCAGGGCCCGTGTCAGGTACTGACGGAATCCACCCTCGGTTTGTACCGCCACCTTTGTGATCACAGAGATCAGGTCCCGGGTACGGGTGTCCAGGTGGTTATCGGACTTTTTCAAAAAGGTAAAATAGGCCTTCATCGCCTCGGGGCGGGCCTTTAACAGATAGTTCAATGCGTCACTCATACTGCTATACTCCAGAAAATGTAGTCTGCGTTGAGGAACGAAACGCAGGTTGATCCTCCCTACTTTACCACCCGTGT
The DNA here is from genome assembly GCA_024644505.1 of Gammaproteobacteria bacterium. Taxonomy (GTDB): domain Bacteria; phylum Pseudomonadota; class Gammaproteobacteria; order Chromatiales; family Chromatiaceae; genus JAHEHQ01. The sequence goes on along the minus strand of JAHEHQ010000329.1, from coordinate 134 downwards.
TTCGCTTTGCTCAACACAGGCTACGATGTTGTCTTCTCTCCCCTGAAAGCCTCCAGGAGCATCAGCACCACCCCGATGCTGATCGCCGAATCCGCCACGTTGAATGCGGGCCAGTGCCATTGGCCGTAATAAAG
>JAHEHQ010000039.1 GCA_024644505.1 Gammaproteobacteria bacterium | reverse complement strand
CTATAAAAAAGACGAAGGCAATAGCGGTACGAATATCGCCGACCTAGCAGTCGGCTACTTGATAATGAATATATTATATATTGAAAAAATAATAAGTCATTGCTTCAAGGCAAGTGAAATTATTCACTTAGCACATGAAATAACGAATATATTCATATGATAGTTTTCTATTTTATCAGCAATGGATCGTTGAGGTTTAGCGAATTAACGAAATCACCCAAAAAAAACAGGGGTCCCGACGAACCTGTTTCAATCCTCCGAAACCTCATCCATATCCACCTGGCCGGTCATGCGCCTTCGGACATGTGACCAGGAGATACCCGTTGCCATGATCGCCGAGAGCATCACCAGCACCACGTATTGTAGGACGGTGGTATCGTCCAGCGACAGCACCTCATAATCCACCATCACCCATACCAGAGCCCCGAAAAAGGCCAGGGCCAGCAGGGTCCCTATGGCACCGAGGGATCTTACAGTAGCCCTGATATAGATTGCCCATCCGATCAGCAATACCACCAGCCCCAGGATCAGCAGTGGGTCGAACTTGTTCGCCGAATCTATGAACCAGTGATACCAGGAATAGCCGGACGGATTGAAACTGGCGAACACCAGCACCAGTGCCAGGACAAAACGAATCAGGAAATTCTGGAAGCTGAAAACTCTCTGGGTCATTGGACGGGTCCTGTGTAACCGGATGGGGTCTGCGATAGTTGGAGTTGTTTGTTAGTGAGCTTAATTAATGTTGTATTTTCAATTATTTATAAGATATATTGAATGTAATATCTATTGACAGAACTGCAGGGTTGAATTTATTCGACCGATGTTTAACTGTTGGCCGAATGAATTCGGCCCTGGGACGGTATTCTTCCCAGTTGATCAGGGGAGGAGCAGTAATAAATATCATTTTCCAGACGCTCAGCGAATACTGTTATATATGCTTCCCCGGCTAGCGGGAGCAGAGATTCTGCTCCACCGCAATCACCGCAGCCTCCACCCTGGAGTGCACCTCGAGTTTTCGAAGGATCGATTTCACATGAAGTTTGACGGTACCATCCGAGATCCCCAGGTCCCGGGCAATCACCTTGTTGCTCTGACCCGCCGCCAGGTGGCAGAGAATTTCCCGCTCCCGAGGGGTCAGGGTGGTGAAGGTGCCCTTGGCCGGTGTCGGCTCCCATTCCCCCTGGACCGCCTTGGCGAGTATGCCGGTAAGTTCCTTGGCCACCACCGTCTTTCCTTCGACGATTTCGTGCAGGGCGGTTATCAGTTCATCCGGTTCCATGTCCTTTAGCAGGTAGCCTTGCGCTCCATTCTGCAGGGAATCGATGACGTCCTTTTCCTCTTCGCTGGTGGTCAGCATGGCAATGGGCATATCGAGCTTGCGGATGCGCAGCTCGTTCAATACCTCGACGCCATTCATATCCGGCATGCGCATGTCGAGCAGAATGACATCGGGTCTGGCTTTTTCCGCCTCCTCGATACCCTCCCGGCAGTCGCCCAGGGCACCCACAACATGAATACCCCTGCGCTCCAGGAGTTCCTGGAGACCGATTCTGAACAGGGCATGATCATCGATCAGCAGAACCCGCATTCCAAGGCCTCCGGAACTGACATAGATTGGGACTTACCCGGGGTGAACATAAGACCGCTTGCTCGCCAGATAATTCTCGACCAGCTTGCCGATACGCGCCTGGTCGTAAGGTTGAAGCCCGCGAAGTGCCATCGTCTTGTTGCCCCGGCCGACGGGCACACCTCTATCCATCAGGAGGAAATCGAGACGAACACTACCCTTTTTACCTTTCACTCCGAGGGTTGCGTTCTCAAGCTCCAACTCCGGCGCCTGCGCATCCAGCTGTTGTATGTCGAATTCCATGCTTTCGTAGATCACCATGGGGCGGGCAGGGTTGATCATGACGCCATGATCCGCCATCAGGGGTACCAGAACACCGGGGAAATTCCTGCCGGAAAACTCCACGTAACAGCGGGTAAGCGCTTCGGTCACATGGGGCTCCGTGCCGCACTCCCCATTGCGTTCAACTTCCAGATACGTCTTACCGGCCGCATCCTCGAATCTCAACTCCGAACCGGAAGTTTGTCTGCACCGAAGGGCAACCCCGTCACCCACCATGCCCTTGAAAACAAAGCGCATCTGTCGGCAGACCCCATATCTGGAAAGGACAAAGGCGCACAACAGGTCCCCCGGCACGCAGAACAGCTTGGCTTTCTCGTCGTGAAGCGGATTGAAGTCGTCGGCGACCTGCTTGGCGAAGCCGCTTCCCTGGCTACGGGAAAATCGGATTCCTTCCGGGTCTTCTGAGTAATACTGTTCTAACCACATGCGAGGGGTTCCGTACTGCGTTTGGACGCTGCCCATGCGCAGCTAGGATCTGTTTCCAAATTAAAACTGGTGCATGATGCCACATTATGAGGGTGAAGTTCAGCCTACCCGGACGGCACACGTCAGAATCTCGCCTCCCTTTACTCCGAATATCCCGGTTACCGCTATCCTTGAGCTGGCGCCCCACTGCCGTTGTCGAGGCCTTTCTCAAGGCCAAACAGCCGGATCGCGTTGGCGCGGGTGACAGCGGCAATGTCCTGCTCAGACTCCTTTCTCAGCGCTCCCAACTCGGCAAGGATACGGGGCAATCTGACGGGCTCGTTTCGCCCGCCCCTGATGTCCACATCCGGCTGATCCGGGGAATCGGTCTCGATCATGATCGACTCGAGCGGAAGGACAGCGGCCAGATGCCTGAGGCGACGTGCACGGGGATAGGTGATGGGACCGCCGAAGCTCATCAGGAATCCCATATCGATCAGGCGACGGGCCTGCTGCTCGCTGCCCGAGAAACTGTGCACCACACCCCGCACATCAGGGTAACGGCGCAGAATGTTGAGTACATCCTCCAGCGCACGGCGCGCATGAACAATAACCGGCAGCCCGTGGCGTTTCGCCAGATCCAGCTGGGCCTCGAACAGGCGACGCTGGCCTTCCCTGTCCGGCTCGTCAATGAAAAAATCGAGGCCGCACTCGCCGACCGCCACGGGATTTTCGGTCTGCAGCCAGTTGTCCAACAACGAGATATCCGACGCACGATGCACGTCCATGAACATCGGATGAAGTCCGTAGGCCGGCCACAGCCCGGTGTATTGCCCGCATATCCGTTTGACCCTGGGCCACCACTCGGACCTGATACCCGGCACCACCTGGGATTCCACCCCCGCAGAAAGCGCACGCCGATACGCAGCCTCCCGATCCGCATCGAATCTTTCGTCGTCGAAATGGCAATGTGAGTCGATCAGTATCATGCTTGATGAAAGGTGTGATCGTTTTAGCCCTTTGATTTTACCTCAAGCGGAGGCGTTGACCCGCGTTTTTCGATTGCCCCTTTCGTTCTGAAGGGAAATCGGCTAGTTTGCCCACTCGTTTTCCCTCTCGCAGCGGGGCTGGCGTGCCTGAATTAATGGATCTGGGATTCTACCTGCTGGTTGGCGGTATTGCCGGTCTGCTGGCCGGGCTGTTGGGTATCGGCGGCGGGCTGATCATAGTCCCTGCCCTGATCTGGCTGTACCTTGCAAACGGGGTTGACCCGTCGGTGGTGGTGCACCTGGCCGTGGGGACCTCGCTGGCAACCATCATCATAACCTCCATCTCGTCCATTCGCGCCCATCACAAGCGGGGTGCGGTGCGCTGGCACCTGGTGGTCCGGCTGGCACCGGGTATCGTACTGGGGGCCTGGTTGGGGGCGGTCATCGCGGATATGCTCCAAACCTGGTGGCTGCAGCGCGTGTTCGCCTGTTTCGTCATACTTGTGGGGGTGCAGATGGCCCTGGGAGCGAAAACCGAGGCCCATCGGGATTTACCGGGGCTGCCCGGAATGTCCGTTGCCGGAGGTCTCATCGGGATGATATCCGCCATCGTGGGTATCGGCGGCGGATCCATGACGGTGCCGTTCCTGAACTGGTGCAGCGTCAACATGCGGGAGGCGGTGGCCACTTCCGCCGCCTGCGGCCTGCCCATCGCCCTGGCCGGAACCCTCGGTTTCATCGTTGCCGGCTGGAGCGAGTCTGCGCTGCCGGCCGGAAGTACCGGTTATATCTACTGGCCGGCATTTCTTGGAATCGTTGCATCCAGTTATCTGTTCGCCCCCCTGGGTGCAAAGCTCGCCCATTCCCTGCCCCTGCCCGCCCTGAAGCGGGTGTTTGCCGTTCTGTTGTTTGTGGTGGGCGGGAAAATGCTGCTGGGATGAACGATCAAGGTAGCCTGCGTTGAGCATAGCAAAGCGCGGGTTAAATCTGACAATAGTTTTCCCCGCATTTCGCTGCGCTCAACGCAGGCTACATAGGAAATAAGAAAAAAGTAGTCAGCGGTTGGCGGTGAATAGTAACTGGTAACTGGCAACCGGTAACTGATAACCGGTAACTCAACGTAAGGAGCTGTCTATGGGTCGTACAGTCTATGTCAACGGGGAGTTTCTGGACGAATCAGAGGCCCGTATTTCCATATTCGACCGCGGATTCCTGTTTGCCGACGGCGTCTACGAAGTCTCCTCGATCCTGCGCGGCGGGCTCGTGGACAATGATGCCCACCTCAGGAGACTGGGGCGTTCGCTCAGGGAATTGTCCATGCCCGCCCCGGCTTCAGCGGCGGAAATCAACGCCATACAGCGGGAACTCGTCTCGAGAAACCGGGTCGAGGAAGGGGCCTTGTACCTGCAGGTTACGCGGGGGGCGGCGGACCGGGAATTCAGCTACCCCCGGGACACGAAACCGAGCCTGGTGATGTTCACCCAGGCGCGTTCCCTGGTCGACAGCCCGGCGGCGGCAAAGGGCATCAGTGTCGTGACCCTGCCGGACATACGCTGGAAGCGGCGTGACATCAAGACCATCGGCCTGCTGCCCGCATCCATGGCGAAGGAAGCCGCGATGGCACAGGGCGCCGACGATGCCTGGATGGTCGAAGATGACTGCATCTCCGAGGGCAGTTCCAACAATGCATACATAGTGAGTCCGGATGGCGAGATCCTTACCCGGCATCTGGGCAGCGAGATACTTGCAGGGATTACCCGGGCCGCCATACTGCGTCTTTCCCGTGAGACCGGAATCCCCGTGATCGAGCGGCCGTTTACCGTTGAAGAGGCACGGCATGCCAACGAGGCCTTCGCCACCAGCGCGACGACATTCGTCTATCCGGTGGTGCGGATCGACGGCAGAAGCATCGGGGACGGTACCCCGGGGCCGGTCACAAAACGACTGCGGGCGCTCTATATCGAAATGGCACTGGAACAGGTCGGGTCTGCAGGATCAGGATCGAATCCCTGAATCAGGCACAGAACTCGTCCAGCAGCTGGATCCAATGTCTGACCGGGCGGTCCGCCCTGGTCGACAGATGCAGCAGACAACCGATATTGGCGGTTGCTATCAGTTCGGGCTGGCCCTGCGACAGGTTCGCCAGCTTGTCTTCCAACAGCCGCCCGGACAGCCCAGGCTCCAGAACCGAGTAGGTCCCCGCCGAGCCGCAGCAGAGATGGGCGTCTCCCACGGGTGTCAGGGAGAATCCGGCAGCCTCCAGGATCGATTCCACCCGGCCGACGAGCTTCTGGCCGTGCTGCAGGGAGCAGGGGGCATGGAAGGCGATCCTGCGACCGGCTTTCGGGACCCCGATTCCGAGAGGGGCCAGGTCCTCCCTTTCCAGCAGTTCGGAAAGGTCCTTGGACATGCCGGCAACACGTGCCGCCTTCTCTGCATAGACAGGGTCGTCCCTGAGTGCGTGGCCATAGTCTTTGAGCATCGCGCCACAGCCGCTTTCGGTGATGAGGATGGCCTCCGCACCGGATTCTATGAGGGGCCACCAGGCATCTATGTTGCGCCGCATGGCATCCAGCCCCTCCTCCCTGGCGGCAAGATGGTAGCTGAGCGCACCGCAGCAGCCGGCGGCAGATTCGGTCACCAGACTGATCCCCAGCCGGTCCAGGATCCTTGCGGCCGATGCGGCGGTTTCCGGGGTGACGGCCTGCTGAACACATCCTTCCAGGGCCAGGACCGTGCGCTGATGGCGCCGGGCCGGCCAGGCCGGAACCGCCGCCGCGGCCAGGGGAACCTTTCGTTTCAACCCTGCGGGCAGCAGGGGCCTGAATGGCTTGGACAGTTTCAACAATGTCCTGAAACGCCCCGCGCTGGGTGCCATCTTGCGCAATCCCAGGCGCATCAGCCGCTGAACCAGCGGGCGCCTGACCTTCCCTTCCAGGATGAAGCGCCCGATATCCGCCAGGTGTGCGTATCTGACCCCGGAGGGACAGGTGGTTTCACAGGACCGACAGGTCAGGCAGCGATCCAGATGTATCTGGGTGCGCCGCGTCGCCTCCCTGCCTTCGAGAACCTGTTTGATCAGGTAGATCCTTCCCCGGGGACCGTCCAGTTCATCCCCCAGCAATTGAAACGTCGGGCAGGTGGCCGTGCAGAACCCGCAATGCACACAGGCACGCAGAATCTTTTCGGCCTCCCGGCCGTCCGGCGTGTCCCTGTAGCGTTCAACGATAGCGGTTTCCATGCCGGCCTTCAGAGTTCAGGGTAGAGTCGCCCGGGGTTGAACAACCCCCGGGGATCGAACGCCTGCTTGAGGTTTCGATGCAGGCGCATCAGTGACGGGCTGAGGGGCTGATAGACGCCGGCGTGCCGGTCGCCACCGCGAAAGCAGGTGGCGTGCCCTCCCGCTTCTGCCGCCGTGGACTGTATCGCCTGCGGGTCCAGATCCGTCTTAAACCAACGCTGGGCACCGCCCCAGTCCATGAAACAGCTGCCCGGGAGTATCTCCGGGGATGTGATGGCTGGGACCGAAACACGCCACAGGGGTCCGGCGATATCAAAGAAGGCATGACCCTGCTCCCGGATGCGATCCCGCCAGAAGGCGACGCCCTCCTCCATGGGTTCACCGCCTATAATCCCGCGGGCGGCATTGACAGCGCTGGCGGCACCGGACAATCGAACATAAAGCCGCTCCCCGTCAGTGCATGCCGCCGACAGCGGCAACGGACTGCGCGCCCAGTTCACCATGGCATCGAGGGCATCCGAAGCGCTCCGGTTTTGTACCAGGGTGATCTCCCGGGCGGGAATCGGCAGCACCTTGATACTGACCTCCAGGATCACCCCCAGGGTCCCCATGGCGCCGGTCATCAGACGGGAGACATCGTAACCTGCCACGTTCTTCATCACCTCTCCGCCAAAACGCAGATTCTGACCCCGGCCGTTGACCATGCGCACGCCAAGAACGAAATCCCGGGCAGAACCCGCGTAAGGGCGCCTGGGTCCCGAGAGCCCCGCAGCAACAGTACCGCCCAGCGTCGCATCCTCGCCAAACGCCGGGGGCTCGAACCCGATCATCTGGCCACTCCCGGCGAGAACGGCCTCCAGTTCCGAGAGTGGTGTGCCGCATCGGGCGGTTATCACCAGCTCCTTGGGCTCATAACTGATGATGCCCCGATGCCCGCTGGCATCCAGGGGGGTTCCCCGGGGAATGCCGCCGAGAAATTCTTTGGTTCCGCCGCCGGTGATGCAGACCGGGGTGCCTTCCGCACTGGCATCCTGCACCTGTTCCAGAATCTGCTTTCCCCAGTCATCGGTCACGGCCGGTCCACCCCCTGTGCATTCCCGTCACCCTTTTCCGCCCTGAGCAAACGGTATTCCGAACAACGCCTCGGCGTGGGGACGCCCTTTCCCGGATTGAGGAGCTGACGACCGTCGAAGGCACGTTTCAGGGCACGAAACTGTTCGAGCTCGTCCGCATCGAACTGAACACACATCTGATTGATCTTTTCCACGCCCACCCCGTGTTCTCCCGTGATGGTGCCCCCCACCGCCACGCACAGCTCCAGGATCTTCCCACCCAGTTCCTCGGTCCGTTCCAGTTCACCGGGATTGTTGGCATCGTAGAGAATCAAGGGGTGCATGTTGCCGTCGCCGGCGTGGAATACGTTCGCCACGGGCAGATCGTACTCCCGGGACAGTTCCGAGGTGCGCTTCAACACCTCGGGAAGCCGGTGCCGGGGTATGGTGCCGTCCATACAGTAGTAATCCGGCGATATGCGACCGACTGCCGGAAATGCCGACTTGCGCCCCTGCCAGAAACGCTGGCGTTCGCCTTCGCTCCGTGCGGTTCTCACCTCGGTGGCGCTGCAGGTCTGCATCAGTTCCCTCACCGCCAGAATATGTTCTGAAACCTCCTGGTTGCTGCCGTCGACTTCGCACAGCAGCATCGCGGCGGCATCGGTGGGATAGCCGGCATGCACGAAATCCTCCGCCGCCTTGATCGCCGGCCCGTCCATCATCTCCAGGCCCGCCGGGATAATGCCGGCGGCGATGATCTCGCCCACAGCGGTACCGGCCTTTTCCACATCGTCGAACGCCGCAAGGACCACCTGAGCACGCTCCGGTACGGGAAGCAGCCGAACCGTCACCTCCACCACTACCCCGAGCATGCCCTCGGACCCGATCATCAGTGCGAGCAGATCGTAACCCGGGCTGTCCAGCGCATTGCCGCCGATGGTTAACCGTTCGCCCTCGACGGTTACCACCTCGAGTTTGAGCACGTTGTGCACGGTCAGGCCGTACTTCAGGCAATGCACCCCACCGGAGTTTTCAGCGATATTGCCGCCGATGGTGCAGGCGATCTGGGACGAGGGATCCGGGGCATAGTACAGCCCATGGGACCGGGCCGCGTCGGAGATGGCCAGGTTCCTGACGCCGGGCTGAACCCGGGCGGTACGCCCCACGGGGTCAATATCGAGAATACGGTTCAGACGCGCAAGGCTGAGGACCAGACCCTCGGCCAGGGGCAGCGCCCCGCCGGACAGGCCGGTGCCCGTTCCCCTTGCCACCACGGGCACCTCGAGGCCGTGGCACAGCTTCAGAATCTGCTGCACCTCATCCACGTCTCGGGGCAGGACCACCAGCATGGGCAGCTGACGATAGGCGGAAAGCCCGTCGCACTCGTAGGGCCGCAGATCCTCCTCCTCAATGAGTACCGCATCCTCCGGCAAAATCCGTCGCAATGCGACATACAGCTCGTTCTTTTTCACCGTCTAAAACAGCCTGTGCTTTGTGATTGCCCAATGGTAACCCCAAGGCCGCTTTGGGTACACCTGGTGACAATGGGCCAATCCGCCGCAATCAATGACAAGTCCGTACTAAATCGACACTTCCGCTTATTTTTCAGACACCTGTTACCATCAAGCCGGTCAGTTCAGCTAATAATAACCGAGAAAGGTAAGACTATTCGAGGTATAATCCCCCCCAGTTTCAGGGATTCAACCATCAAATCCAAACACTATCCGGATAATTCATGGCCACTGCCTCCACAATGTCCAGGAGCAGCTTTTTCGATCGACTGAAATCTGCGTTTTCCAGTCCCTCCAACTATGCTGAGGTCGAACTGCAGGATCCGTACACCCTCGTGGGCAAGGCGATCCGCGTCCCCATCTCCGGACAGACCTTGAAACTTACGCTGGGCACGGGCGAGGAGAGCAGGACGCTTCACCTGATCCCCGAGAAGTTTATCGGCGATGCGGGCCGGTTGGAGTTTCCTTCTCTTCTGCTGATGTACCCGGATACTTTTTTTACGCAGATCAACGGTTTTGTCAGGCTGATGAAGGGCGATCATCTGGTCGTGGGAAGGGAGGACGACCTGCAGCGGGCAATTTTCAATCTGCCTAAAAGCGTGCGCAAGCGCCATCTCTCCATTATCCACGACGGGGATGCCCTGTTGCTGAAGGATCTGGATGGGGTATCCGGAACCGGGCTGGAGACTCTACCCGCCCCCGGGGGAAGTGACCCGCTTACAGAACGCAGATCGAAAATACTTCGGGAGATACGCAGCATATATGGCGGACCCATCCAACTGCTCCCACCGGATGTGGCTCTCCATGATCTGACCGAGGTCAACCGGATACTGGAAAAAGAGCCCCTGCGCCCGCACAATGACCGCGGCATGCCGGGGGGTGTGGTCCATCTGCCGAAAAAGATGATTCCCATCATCCTCGGTGACCTGCATGCCCAGGTCGATAATCTGCTCACCCTGTTGAGCCAGAACGAATTCATCGAGATGATGGGCGACGGCAAGGCCACCATGATATTTCTCGGCGACGCCGTCCACTCAGAGGAGGACGGCCACCTGGAAGAGATGGAGAATTCTCTTCTCATCATGGACCTGATACTTCGCCTCAAACTCTGGTTTCCCCAGCAGGTGTTCTACGTCAGGGGCAACCATGACAGTTTCTCCGACGAGATAGGGAAGTGCGGTGTGCCTCAGGGGCTTCTCTGGGCCAAAGCGCTGAGGGATCTGCGGGGCCAGGTTTATCTGGATGCCATGAAACATTTTTACGAACTGCTGCCTTACGTGGCGCTGTCAAAAGGTTACGTCGCATGTCATGCCGCGCCTCCCAGGGGCAAGGTCAGCATGGATATGCTGATAAACATCGAGAAATACCCGGGGCTCATCCAGGAACTGACATGCAACCGTCTATACCGGCCCAACCGTCCCGCGGGTTACAAGGGCAGCGACGTCAAGCGTTTCCGCCGCACGCTGCATCTGGATGAGGAGGCTGAACTCTTCGTCGGCCACACACCCCTGACCCGCCATGACACCCTCTGGATCAACGTGGGCGGCATAGAACACCACGATGTGGTGTTCAGCGCCAACAAGCCCTGGATAGGCGCGTTCACAAAAGTAGGAAACCGGATGATCCCCCTGCAGTATCGCGCCGAAGAACTGCTGCCGGTCATCAATGCACTCGAGGATGTAACCGAAGCATGAATGCAGCAACCGCAAGCGCGCCAAAGAAAGGAGCCTCCGGGAAATACAGGAAGGAAAAGAAAATGTCGCCCCTGAAGGTGGGGCCGGTGATCTACCAGCCCGAAGACACCCTCCTGGAAAAGGACCGGTTGAAAAAGGACATGACTCTGTCCGAGCTCAACCACGTCTTCCGGTTGTACATGACCAAAAAGGGCCTGCGGATGAAGGACATCTCCATCCTCGGCCTGTTCTCGGTAGTCTTCAACGATCCCAATTTCGCCCACTGGCACGAACTCAGCAAAAAGGAACAGAGCGATGTGCTTACCGGGCTTGTCAGAATGCCGGAAGTCTATAATGATCTGATCGAAAGATTAGGCAGCACCGCGGGCGACGCCCAGATCATCAAATCAGTAGTGAAGGATGCCTACCAGAACGCCATCGACAGCTTCTCCCACGCGGCTTATCTGCAGAAGAAGTACAGCGACCGCTTTCCGGGATTCAAGATTGTCCTGTTCGTCGATCAGGTGAACCAGGCGCTGATCCTGACCCTCATTGACAATGGATTCGGCGAGAAGATCATCAAGCCGAAAAAAAGCCACATGGGCCAGGAGTATGGCAATGACGCCATCTCTCGAGTAACAGACTGGCTGATCCGGCGCTACGTGGAAAAAGAGGAAGGACCGGTCAAATGGGAGATCGCCTATACCGGGGGACAGGGTATGGCCCTGAAAAAACTGCGGATCGAAATGGGGATGAACGTCGAACTGCACTTTTTTGCCACGGGCGCGATCTTTGAACTCAAACTCAAGAATATCTTCTAGGAGGCGGTCAACACTATGCGAGTAACCGCATAGTGTTGTACCCGCATATCTCAGCAGTATCCCATCAAGCCGCCCGTGTACGGTGCAGGCGTGCATGATTCAACGCCGACAACACGGCCCCGAGTGAAGCACTCACCGTGTCCCGGTCGAAAGAGGCGCCTGAGATCCTCATACCGTCGACATTCAGCTGCACATAGGCGACCGCTTCGGCATCTGTTCCCTCC
>JAHEHQ010000038.1:8498-11828 GCA_024644505.1 Gammaproteobacteria bacterium | reverse complement strand
AGGAACGCCTTGCCCTGCTCCATCAGCTCCACGAAGCCCTGCTCGTCACCGTCGAGAACCCTGGCCGCCACCTGGGTGACGGCATTCAGCAGTGCCACCAACGCACGGGGACTGTAGGCATTGAGGGTTTGTACCTCGAAATAGAGGTAGGGGTTTTCGCGGGCCACGTGGCTTGCCACATCCAGCTGGGCGTCGAAGGTGCTGCTGGAAAGTCGCGCCAGTTCCTTGGCGTCCTCGCCGCTGTCTGCCAGGGCCTTGAAAAAAGCGATGTTCATCGCATGAGACAGGCCAAGAACGTAGGCCATCGCCCGGTCGTGCTCATCCAGAGACATCTCCACCTGATCCACCATGGTGGGTGAAAAAAGCTCCCGCACGAGCCTGGTAGCCTCCGGCACGCCCACATCGACGATCACCAGGTTGTGGCCCGACAACAGTTCGGTATCCGGCCCGAACATGGGATGCACGGAGCTGACCCTGCAGCCGGCCTCCCGCAGCACCCGGAATCCATCCACCAGCGGTCCTTTCAGGGAGCTGATGTCAAAAATCACGCCACGGGGCCGATGCCGGCCCAACAATTTCAGGATTTCCGCGGTTTCCGCGATGGGTGTGGTAACGGCAATGAGATCCTGGTCCAGCTGCACCCGTTCCAGGTCGGGCTGATTCGGATAGCCCGGGAGATGCTTCCCGATATCGCAGATCTCCACCTCGTATCCCTGACTCGCCAGGAACCGCACAAACCACCGCCCCATCTGACCGGCACCACCGACGACCAGCGCCCGCTTGCCGCTGCCCTTGCCGAAAGTGGCGACCTTGTCCTGCTCCTGGGTCGCCAGCGAGGTACGTATCAGGATGCGGAAGATCTCCTCCCCCACGTCGGGGTCCATACCCAGGCGTCCGGCGGTTTTGCGCGCCAGCCCCAGCACATCCTTCTCCCGGGCATAGTCCCGGGTACCGAGACCCGCTGAGGATTTCACCCTGCCTATTTCCGCCACGATATTCTGACGCCGCGCCACCCGCTCCAGCAGTTCGACATCCAGCGAGGAAAGTTCCCGCCTCAGTTCATCCAGCTCTTTCATTTTAGGTTTCCGAAACGATCAGGGGCACGTACATCTCCTGTTGACTCAATCCGCCGTGCACGCCGATGTGGTCAACCGGCCTTTCGCCGGGAAGCCGGCCCGATATCTTGAAGTTCTCATTCATCACCAGCGCATAGTGTCCGATGCGGTCTTTCAATCCCGGGTGGGGATCGCCCAGCCCGAACCAGCCCTCCGCCAACAGGCTGCTGCTTGGATAGACGTCGATCTCTCGATCGAGGTTCTCCGCCAGGTACCGTTCAAACTGTTCCCGGCGATCCGGATGCACATAGCAGAATGCCAGGCGCGGTTCACCGCAAAGCGGGGCCATGAGGGTCGACTTGAGTTCCGGATGCCGTTCCAGCCGGACCGTCTGTTGCGGGCCGGAATCAATGAAACCGTGGTCTGCTGTCACCAGCAACACGGCATCCTCATCCTGCAACACCGACACCAGATCGCTGAACAGCAGATCCAGTTGCATGAAATGCGCCTCCACCTCGGGGCTGGCAACGCCGTACTGGTGTGCGAGGGCATCAAAATCCGGCCAGTAGGCATAGACGAAATTACGCGCCTTCTTCTGGCCGGCCGCTTTGCGGATTGCCTTGTAAAGACCCGTCATACCATTGTACGGCCAGATGCGCGCGCCTTCGCTGAATGCCAGGTTGAACCGGGAACGCGCGATCCAGTCCGGCATGACGCTATGGCTCGAAACTGGTATACGGCTGAAAAAAGGGGTGCCTCCGCTGAGATCGCGCGGCGACAAAACACGCTCGTCGATAGGCATGTATCCCAGGCGCGTGCAGAAAGGCAGCACGGTGACGACACTGCCAAGTTCGGGAAAGTAAGTGAACCAGCCGGTGAATCCATGCTGCTGGGGCGGTACACCGGTCAGAAAGGTCGGAATGGCGGTGGCCGTCGTGGAGGGACAGACAGAGGTCAATGGATGTGAGCAGTGCCGCTGCATAACACTGCCCGCGCCCGTGCTTTCCAGATACTGATAACCGAGACCGTCGACCACCAGCAGAACCAGGTTACGCGCCTGTTCCAGCCTCCGGTGATCGAAGTCCATGATTGGCGGGTAGCCGGTTGCGGCACCGCCCAGCGAGGACGAAAGCGTGGCCATCAGGTTGGCGATACTGCCACCCCTGTAATCCGGAAGTATCATATCCTTGAAATTATCACCCACTGGCGACCCATGAATATAGCTTACCCCGGATAGCCCGATTCGTCGCCGCATATCCGCCAGCTCCCCTTACACCTGACTCCCCGCTATAATGGGCAGTTTTCCGCAATGCTGCCGGACCTTTCAATGAACCAAACCCGCAACCGCACCGACGAACTTTACAACCTGCTGAAGGAACGCATCCTGATTCTGGACGGCGCCATGGGCACCATGATCCAGCGCCATCAACTGGATGAGCAGGCATTCCGGGGTGAACGGTTCGCAGACTGGCACAGCGATCTCAAGGGCAACAACGACCTGCTCTGCCTGACCCAACCCGACATCATCCGGGACATCCACCTGGCGTACCTGGATGCCGGCGCGGATATCCTGGAGACGAACACCTTCAACGCCAACCGCATCTCCATGGCCGACTACGGCATGGAGGAATTGAGCTTCGAGATCAACGTCGCCGCCGCCCAACTGGCCCGGGAGGCGGTACAGGCGACAGAGTCGCCGAATAGAACCCGCTTCGTCGCCGGGGTGCTCGGCCCCACGAACCGCACCTGCTCGCTGTCCCCGGATGTCAACGACCCGGGCTTTCGAAACATCGATTTCGACTCGCTGGTTTCCGCCTACGCCGAATCCACCCGGGGCCTCATCCAGGGCGGCGTGGATATCATCCTGATCGAGACCATCTTCGACACCCTAAATGCCAAGGCGGCAATCGTTGCCGTGGAACAGGTATTCGACGAAGACGGGCTCCGTCTGCCGGTAATGATCTCAGGGACCATCACCGACGCCTCGGGCCGCACCCTCTCCGGCCAGACCACCGAGGCCTTCTATAACGCCCTTCGCCACGCGCGGCCCGTCTCCATCGGACTGAACTGTGCCCTGGGGCCGGATCAACTGCGCCAGTACGTGGAAGAACTGGACCGGATCTGCGAAACCCACGTATCGGCCCATCCCAACGCTGGGCTG
Source organism: Gammaproteobacteria bacterium (assembly GCA_024644505.1). Classification (GTDB taxonomy): domain Bacteria; phylum Pseudomonadota; class Gammaproteobacteria; order Chromatiales; family Chromatiaceae; genus JAHEHQ01. The sequence continues at coordinate 8,612 of JAHEHQ010000038.1, read as the reverse complement.
CCCAATGAGTTCGGCGGCTACGATCTGGGTCCCGGGGATATGTCCCGACAGATCGACGAGTGGGCCGGTCATGGGTTTCTCAATATCGTAGGTGGTTGCTGCGGCACCACGCCG
>JAHEHQ010000038.1:0-8488 GCA_024644505.1 Gammaproteobacteria bacterium | reverse complement strand
CATCGCCGAGGTGGCGGCACGACACAAACCCCGCACTCTGCCGGAGATACCGCCCCAGTGCCGCCTGTCGGGTCTGGAGCCGCTCAACATCGGCCCGCAGAGCCTTTTCGTCAACGTCGGCGAGCGGGCAAACGTCACCGGCTCGGCCCGTTTCAAGCGCTTGATCCTCGAAGACAAATACGAAGAGGCCCTGGACGTCTGCCGGCAGCAGGTGGAAAACGGTGCACAGGTCATCGACATCAATATGGACGAGGCGATGCTCGATTCGGTTGCGGCCATGGTCCGCTATCTGAATCTGATCGCCTCCGAGCCAGACATCGCCAAGGTACCCGTCATGCTCGACTCCTCCAAGTGGGAGGTGCTGGAGGCCGGTCTCAAGTGTATCCAGGGCAAGGGCATCGTCAACTCCATCTCCCTCAAGGAGGGCGAGGAGAGCTTCATACGCCAGGCGCAACTGATCAGACGCTACGGCGCCGCCGCCGTTGTGATGGCATTCGATGAAAAGGGCCAGGCCGACAACCTGACCCGCAAGGTGGAGATATGCACCCGGGCTTACCGGGTATTGACGGAACAGGTCGGTTTTCCGCCGGAAGACATCATATTCGATCCGAACGTGTTCGCCGTGGCAACGGGCATCGAGGAACACGACAATTACGGCGTCGACTTCATCGAGGCAGCCAGAGAGATCACCGGCACCCTGCCCCATGTCCTGATTTCCGGGGGCATATCCAATGTCTCCTTCTCGTTTCGGGGCAACAACCCGGTGCGGGAAGCAATCCATTCGGTGTTTCTCTACCATGCCATCCGTGCAGGCTTGCGTATGGGCATCGTCAATGCGGGTCAGCTGGCCATTTACGACGATCTGCCGGAAGAGCTCAGGGAAAGGGTCGAGGATGTCATCCTGAATCGCCGCAGCGATGGGACGGAGCGGCTTCTGGAGATTGCCGATAAATACCGTGGCGAAGCTTCGGGAGCGGAATCGACGGATAATCTGGCCTGGCGTGACGCGCCGGTCTCCAAACGCCTGGAACACGCACTGGTCAAGGGTATAACCGAATTCATCGAGACAGACACCGAAGAGGCCCGACTGCAGGCCAGTAAAAGCATCGAGGTGATCGAAGGCCCCCTGATGGACGGCATGAATGTGGTTGGCGGCCTGTTCGGTGAGGGCAAGATGTTCCTGCCCCAGGTGGTCAAATCCGCCCGGGTGATGAAAAAGGCGGTGGCCTGGCTTGAGCCCTTCATCCAGCAGGACAAGAGCGGGGTGGACACCCAGCCCCAGGGAAGGATTCTTCTTGCCACGGTGAAAGGCGACGTGCACGACATCGGCAAAAACATCGTCGGCGTGGTGCTTCAGTGCAACGGCTACGAGGTGATCGACCTGGGAGTGATGGTACCGGCGGACACCATACTCCATAAGGCCCGCGAGACAGGCGTGGACATCATCGGCCTGTCGGGCCTGATTACGCCATCCCTGGACGAGATGGTCCACATGGCAAAGGAGATGGAACGGCTGGGGATGCACATACCGATGCTGATCGGCGGCGCCACCACGTCGAAGATCCATACTGCCGTCAAAATCGATCCCGAGTACAGTGGAGCTGTGGTTCATGTCCCGGATGCCTCCCGCGCCGTGGGGGTGGCCTCCAGCCTGTTGTCCGCAGAACAGCGGGAGACATACATCAGCCGAATCAAGGCCGAGTATGAAGAGGCGAGGATTCGCCGGGCCGGCCAGCAGCAGGCGGGCAACCTCGTCAGCCTGGCGGAAGCCCGGGCCAATGCCACGCCCCTGGACTGGTCCGACTATCAACCACCGGCGCCCCATTGCCCCGGCCTCCACCTGTTTCAGGATATTCCCCTGGACCAGCTCGAACCTTACATCGACTGGACCTTCTTCTTTCACGCCTGGGAACTGAAGGGACGCTACCCGAAGATTCTCGATGACGCGCACAAGGGCGAAGAGGCACGCCGGCTGTTCGCCGACGCGCAGGCGATGTTGAAACAGGTGATCGACGAAAAATGGCTGCGTGCGGCTGCCGTCATCGGTCTGTTTCCCGCCAACAGCTCGGGAGACGATATTCTAGTCTACGAGGACGAATCCCGTAAGCGAACACTCACTTCGTTTCACTTTCTGCGCAAACAGGGCAGACAGCCCAAAGGAAAATTCAACGAGTCCCTGGCGGACTTCGTCGCCCCGGTGGCAAGCGGCCGGCCCGACTTTCTGGGTGCCTTTGCCTGCACCGCGGGACTGGGCATCGATGAGCGGGTTGCAGAATTCGAGGCTGACCACGACGACTACAGCGCCATCATGCTCAAGGCCATTGCTGACCGATTAGCGGAGGCACTCGCGGAGTGGCTGCACCAGCAGGTCCGTCTGGATTATTGGGGCTATGCCGCCGGGGAGCAGCTGAGCAACGAGGAACTCATCAGGGAGGGCTACACCGGCATCCGTCCCGCCCTGGGTTATCCTGCCTGTCCCGACCACAGTGAGAAAGACACCCTCTGGGAACTGCTGCAGGCACGGGAAAAGACCGGTATATGGCTCACCGAGTCCCGGGCCATGGTGCCCACCGCCTCGGTGAGCGGGCTCTACTTCAGCCATCCCCGGTCCCGATATTTCGCGGTGGGCAAGGTGGACAGGGAGCAGATGACCGATTATGCGAGACGCAAGGGCATGCAAAGGGAAGAGGTCGAACGCGGGTTGTCGCCAAATCTGGCTTACTGAGCGCTGCCCATCAGGGTCTGTAGTTCGCGAAACCTGAAATTCCCCGATTCAGAGAGCGCTTCATGTAAATGGCACCGCCGGCATCCAGCATGCGCAGCTGCCGGATGGTTTTTTCCACCAGTGTCTTTCGCTGAGCCTTGGACATGTCCAGTGCCTCGGCGCCGGCATTGAACACCAGTATGACCATGGCATCCGCCTGAACCCGGGAAAACTCTTGCCCCCTCTGGGTGACGGAGTCTATGTAGTCGGCCAGTTCCAGGGAAAAAAAGGCGATCTCCCTGGCGACCGCCGCCCGGAAATCCCGTGAGGTTCCGGAGCGTTCCCGCAGCAACAGTCGAAACACGTTTTCGTTCTCGGAGACAAACTCCATAAAGGTCTCAACGGAAGTGCGGATGGCGCTGCCCCCGGATTCGATGCGCTGCCGCGCCTGGCGCATCAACTGCCTGAGCGTAAGACCCGATTCATCAACCAGTGTCAGGCCCAACGCCTCCATGTTCTGAAAGTGCCGGTAAAAAGAGGTCGGGGCAATGCCCGCCTCCCGCGTCACCTCCCGCAGGGACAGGCTCGCGAAACTGCGCTCCGCACTGAGCTGCTGGAAGGCCGCATCAATCAGCACCCTCCGCGTCTGCTCTTTTTTTCTTGCCCGATCGCCGCCCATTTTTCCCACTTGCCGCTTATCTTCCAGGTTCCATGCCCCGGTATTATCCATTGTGTAACATGTGTACGCAATCTGTAACATTGAAACCTTGACGAGAGCGTGATATTGGTTATAGATTAGAGTACAGCTGTTCGCTTAAACCAACCCGGATCTCAGATGAAGAAAGCCAAGCCCATTTGGACAAATATCCTGTACTTTTCGATCACCAGCGCCATCACGCTGATCGCGGTGCCCATCTACGGCTGGTTCGTGGGATTCGATCTTCAGCAGGTCTTGATCATGGTACTGCTGCTCGGATTTGCGGGTATGTCCATCACCATGGGTTATCACAGGCTCTGGTCCCATCGGGCGTTCGAGGCCCATCCCGCAGTGCGCTTTATACTTGCCATCGGCGGTGCGCTCGCGGTTCAGAACAGCATCCTTCACTGGTCATCCGATCACCGGGAACACCACAAGCATGTGGATGACGACACCAAAGACCCCTACTCCGCAAAAAGAGGCTTCTGGTACTCCCACATCGGCTGGATGCTGCGGGAGTATCACCCGGACCGCTATTACGATTACGCCAACGTCAAGGATCTGCAGAAAGATCCCATCGTGGTGTGGCAGCACCGCCATTACTGGGCTCTGGCCTGGGGGGTGAATTTCGCCATCACCGGGGCACTTGGCCTGATTCACGGCGATCTGCTGGGCACCCTGCTGTTGGCCGGCGTGGCCCGCCTGACCCTGAGTCAGCATATTACGTTTTTCATTAATTCTCTGGCCCACATCTGGGGGCGCCAGCCCTACTCCCACCAGAACAGTTCCAGGGACAACGCGCTGATTGCATTTCTGACCTACGGGGAGGGCTATCACAATTTCCATCATCGCTTTGCCAGCGATTACCGAAACGGCATACGCTGGTGGCAGTTCGATCCCACGAAATGGGCTATCAGGCTGCTCTCCCTGATGGGCCTGGCGAAGAATCTGCGCCGGTTTGCCGACGAGCGCATCGAAAGAGCGAAAGCGTCACTGCAACTGAACGATGCGAAGACCCGCTTCGAGTCATTCCCGGACGCCGAACGATTCATAGCCCTGCTGCAGAGCGAGTACGATCTACTGCTGCAGAGAATGTCGGAATTCTACGCCACAAAGAAAGCACTGCTGGAAAACAAAAGGCTGACCACCCAATACCCGGATCCGGCAGAACTGATGCGGCGCTACGCGGAGGTCAAAGCGGGCTGGCGCCGCCAGCGCAGGCTCTGGAAACTGCTCGTTGCACTGCCGGCCCCGGGCTGATGATCCCGTTCCACCCGTCCGGAAATATCCGTTCCTGACCCTTCCAAGCCAGAAAATCCACCGGGCCCGGAGAGGCCCGGCAACCCCACATTCCCCGTACATATGATGTGTCATACCCAGCGTCACGCGGCGGTGCGAGCGCTTTTTGTTGACGAAAACTGCGCCGGACAATAAATTCGCTCGATAAGAACAGAAAAATGATGCCGCACAGGAGGAACAATGCTGGAACCCGGAGATCAAGCCCCAGAATTTGCGTTGCCCAACGCCGATCTGGAGGTGACCCAGTCTTCTGACTTCAGGGGCGTGAAAAACCTGGTGATCTACTTCTACCCGAAGGACGACACCCCCGGCTGCACGCTTGAGGCCATCGAATTCACTGACCTGCTCGATGAATTCAACGACCTTGATACAGAGGTAATCGGCGTCAGCAAAGACACCTGCCTGAGCCATGGCGACTTCAGGGACAAACACGGCATATCCTTCCATCTACTCGCGGACATAGAGGGCGTGATGTGCGAAGAGTATGGCGTATGGCGGGAAAAAGAGGCCCACGGAGAAAAACGCATGGGCATCCTGCGTTCCACCTTCGTCATCGATAAGAACGGCACCGTTTGCCACGCACTCTACGACATAAAGCCAAAAGGTCATGCGTTACAGGTGTTGGACCTGGTAAAGGGACTCTAGTGGGCTATGCGGCCCACTGCAGTGCTGAATGAGTGAAACTGCGCACCCAGATTCTGCTGTTCTTCCTGATCTTTGCGCTGACGCCCCTGATCATCGCGGTTGTGCTGAACCTGCCGCTGGTTCTGGAGCGCATGGAACTGTTCTATCACAAGGCCCACCTGCTGAATCTTCGGGCCGACTTCAGGGATCTCGACCAGCACCTCGCATCCCGTGACGAAATGGTGCGCCTGCTGGCCAAACTGCCTGAACCCGGCACCTTGCTGGGCGAGGGAGACGAACAGCATCAGGATGACGTGGATATTGCCCGTGCACGTTACACCCAATGGATCAACCAGATACTCCAGGACCAGCAGGACATCGTCGAGATCATCTTCTTCGATCGGCAGGGTCAGGAGCGTTTCTGGCTCGATCGGGACAAAAACACCCAGGAGTGGCGACCCACCCTGGAGCAGCCCACGCTGCCCAATCCGGAATTTCTGAAAACTGCATTGCTGGGTGAGCCCGGCCGGGTGCTGGTAAGTCCCATCAGCCTGAATCCCGAGGCTGGAGCCGAGGACCCCAGACGGTTCATGACCCTCCGCCTGATCAGCACCATCAGCGACCGCACGGGGGGCGCACCCATCGGCGCCATCATGATGAACGTCGATGTGGGCGGCATCGCCCGATACTACGGAAACACACTTTGGGTGCACAACGACGGCAGGTTCCTGGAACACGCCGGACAGATGGCCCCCAGCGGTGACGCCTTTAGCCTGTTTCCGGGACTGGAGCAGATTTTCGGCAGGGGCAAGCTCGACCTGTGGGAGGGAGGCGGCCAGCGAATCATCTGGATCCCCCTGTTCCGTACGGAGCAATCAGGCCCGCTCTGGGTCGGCCGCCGGGTCGATCCCTCGCCCATTGCCCAGTTCCGCAACGCCCTGACCCTGCGCGTGCTGAGTATTGTCTTTGCACTTGCTGTGGTCGTCTGGTTTGCCGCGCGCTGGGTGGCGAAAAGGGCCGATCATTTGAGCCACAGGCTTATCGACGGCGTCCAGCAGGTGCTCGAGGGCGAGGAGGGCGTGACCTTCAACTGGCGGGGGCCCCAGGAGTTCAGAAAGCTGGGGGAGAATCTCACCCGCCTGGCGGAAGAACACGGACAGACCACCCGCAACCTGCGCGATCACGCCAAGAGACTGGAGGCATCCAACCGGTACAAATCCCAGTTTCTGGCCAATGTCAGCCACGAACTGCGCACCCCCCTGAATTCCATCCTCCTGCTTTCCAAAATGCTGGCCGACAAGCACAGCGGCCTGAGTCCGGACCAGGTCAATCAGGCCAGGGTCATTCACGAGGCGGGCACCGACCTGCAGACCCTGATCGACAACATCCTGGACCTTTCCCGGATAGAGGCCCAACGAACCAACTTCCATCTGGCACAGATCGATCTGCCCCAATTGCTGGAGGGGCTACTGGAACTGGTGCGCCCCCAGTTCGACGTCAAAGGTCTGAGCCTCAAGCTCGAGATCGAAGAAGCGGCACCCAGGCTGATCGAAAGCGATCCCGACAAACTGCGGCAGATACTGAAGAACTTTCTCTCCAACTCGGTGAAGTTCACCCAGAGCGGAGGCGTCATACTCAGGCTCGAGGCCGCTGAACCCGTGGAGTCGTGCGATTGCGATCTGCGCATCAGCGTGATCGACAGTGGCATCGGGATTCCCCCTTCGAAGCAAAAACACATCTTCGATGCCTTCCGACAGGCTGACGGCTCGACGAGCCGGCGTTACGGCGGCACCGGTCTCGGGCTAACCATCAGCCAGCAGCTCTCTCAACTGCTGGGTGGCCACATTGAGCTGTCGAGCACCGAGGGGCAGGGTTCGAGCTTCTCACTGCTGTTGCCCGTCGAGTTCGACCGCGAGCGCACATCGGCCGACCAGATCTTCACAACCGACTCGCCGGAGCCGGTCGCCGGGGAAGAGGATGAGACCGAACCGGTTCCGGAGCGGGACGAACGCTTCACCGGGCGACGGGTTCTGTTGGTGGACGATGACGTGCACAGCCTCCTCTCCCTCACCCCCCTTCTCGAATCCTGGGGCCTGAAGCTTACGGCGGCTGGAGACGGCAACGAGGCATTGGAGGTGCTGGAGGACGAGGATGATATCTCCATTATATTGATGGACATCATGATGCCGGGTATGGATGGCTATGATACGATCAAAGCGATACGTTCCCAGGAACGGTTCAATGGCCTGTCCATCATCGCCCTGACCGCCAAAACGGAGAATCTCGATCGGGAGGTCTGCCTGGAGGCCGGCGCCGACGATCTGGTCAACAAGCCGGTCGACCCCAAGGACCTGAAGGAGATCATAGCCCGGCATCTGCCGGAACCGACATGAAACAGTATTCCGGTTTCAAGCTCCTGATCGTCGATGATCACGAGCACAATCTTTTTACCCTGCGCACACTGGTGCAGCAGCACATGGACGTGGAAATCCTGGAAGCAACCTCCGGGCGGCAGGCGCTGGATATCGCCCTCGGTCAGCCCGACATAGACCTCATCATTCTCGATATACAGATGCCGGAGATGGACGGTTTTCAAACCGCCTCCATGCTGAAGATAAGGAAGAGAACCCGGGATATCCCGATCATCTTTCTCACTGCCGCGTTCAAGTCGGAGGTGTTCCAGCAGAAGGGATACGAGGTGGGAGCCGCGGATTATCTGCTCAAGCCCATCGATGACAACCAGCTGATCAACAAGATAAGCACCTATTTCCGTCTGATCGAAAAAGAACGGGAGTTGAATCGGGAGCTGGAAAAGAAAGTGGCGGAACGCACGGCGGAGCTGGCCCAGGCGAACACCCACCTGGAGAATATCCTCAATTACATGGGGGAAGCCCTGCTGGTGCTTGACTCGGAAGGAACGATAACCCAGGCGAACCCCGCCGCCTGCCAGATGCTGGGCTACACGGAAGAAGCGCTGAGAAACCTCTCCATCGGCGACGTATTCGAGGAGGAAGAGGACGAACAGGCCGGCGCCTTCATGGGTGTCTGGCTGGAGGCACTGATACGCGTGGGGGCCATCAGCAAGATAGAGGCACGCTTTATTGCCCGGGACGGACGCAGAGTTCCGATCCTGTTTTCAAGAACGGCTGTGAAAGATGCACAGG
>JAHEHQ010000328.1 GCA_024644505.1 Gammaproteobacteria bacterium | reverse complement strand
GCCGGGTTGATGCGCATGAAAACCAGATTAAGAATTTTCACAACACACCTGAAGGAGAACCATTATGGGTCGAGTAGCATTGGTAACGGGGGGCACCCGTGGTATCGGCGAAGCCATTTCCATAGCCCTGAAAGATGCGGGATACAATGTCGCTGCGGTTTATGCGGGCAACGATGTGGCGGCCAAGGAATTTTCCGATAAAACCGGGATTAAAACCTACAAATTCAATGTCTCTGATTTTGGTCAATGCCAAGCCGGTATCGCTCAGATCGAATCCGATATTGGACCGATTGAAGTTCTGGTCAACAATGCGGGCATTACCCGTGACGCCACCCTGCACAAAATGACGCCGGAACAATGGGCAGAGGTTATTCAAACCGACCTGACTTCCTGCTTCAACATGTGCAGGATCGTCATTGAAGGCATGCGTGCACGTTCCTTCGGACGCATTATCAATATCAGCTCCATGAACGGTGAACTGGGTGGCTTCGGGCAGGCCAACTACTCTGCCGCCAAGGCTGGAATGATCGGATTTTCCAAGGCCGTGGCCAGAGAGGATGCAAGCAAAGGGATTACCGTAAACGTCATCACTCCGGGTTTCGTCGCCACCGAAATGGTGTTGAGCATACCGGAAAAAGTCATGACCAACATCGTCAATGGCATTCCGGTAAAACGTCTCGGACAACCCGAGGAGATTGGCCGGGGTGTCGTTTTTCTGGCCTCGGATGATGCCGGTTACATCACGGGTTCCACGCTGGACATAAATGGCGGCATGTACATGATCTGAGCAACCATTCCGGCTTCAGCCTCAGTTCCGGAACTGACTTCCGCCCGGGATGTTTTCCGGGTGGGAGTCCAGTGGGATTAACCTGGTCCCGCCCCCCATTCAGATGCTGCTGACGGCGGCTAATCCTTTCCTGATGCGGCAACGGGTTACCGCTCCCACTTGCCGGGATTTCCCGAATCATCCAGATAGACTCCCCATCCCTCCCGTTCGGACTGAATGGCATGGTTATTGCGTGCTTCCATACTATATCAGTCATATCGTTTTCAATGGAAGCAGATCATGAATCAGAACATGGCCGTGGGGCTGCTGGTCGGGGCACTTGTGGTTGCCAGTGTAACGCTTATTGCGGGGGTAAACTCCGGTTGGCTGGTGGCTGTTTCCGGATTGCTGTTTGTCGCAGGCGGTACGCTGCTGACCGCGATCCTCAGTGAGGGCTACGAACGGATCCGCATCCTGATACATAGACTCCCCCTCCTCTTCGCTAAAAAGCAGGCAGCGCTCGGCGCCGATGAGGAAACCTTTCTGCAGGTGGCCACGCTGTACCGCCGTGGCAGCGTACGGCAGGCGGAGATGACGTTGAAAGGGGTTCGTGATCCTTTTCTGCAACTCGGCGCCCAGCTCATTGTTGACCGCTGCAGTGAGAAGGAGCTGGCAAGGGCCCTGCAATGGCGTACCTCCAGCTCTCAGGAACAGGAGCGCAGAGATCTGCGCATCCTGCAATCCATGTCCGGGTTTGCACCGGCATTCGGCATGCTCGGCACGCTGCTGGGCCTGGTACGCCTGCTTTTTAACCTGGGCGACAGCGGCCTGGAACTGGTCGGCTCCGCCATGGGATTTGCCATGATCACCACGGTTTATGGCCTGGTGATCAGCAACCTGCTCATCAAACCGGTTGTGATAAAGATGGAGCAGCGCCTGCGGGAACAGCTGGCATGGCAACGGGTAAAACAGGAGATGCTGGTGCTGCTCTTCGAAAAGGCCCATCCTGCCGTAATAGAGGAGGCACTGAGCGCCTTCAAGGCCGGTAGGCCTGCGCACATGAGGTCTGCGGCCACCTCCCTGGCGTCAGTGGCCAGCGCCTGATCGGATCGGCAGATGGCAATGGATACCCTATTTTCTCCCGAACAGGGGCCGGGACCTGAAACCGGACAGCTTGTATTCCAGGATCCATGGGCGGATTTGGATATAGGACGGCAGCGACGGGACAACTGGATGTTGAGCTATATCGACATGCTCACCCTGCTCCTCACCCTGTTCGTCATACTGTTGGTGCTTCAGCCAAAGCATGAGCCGATCGAAACCGAAGGTCTTCCGGAAACCGCGGACCTGGCGACAATACAGACCATCGAAAGAAAACCACCTGCACCGGCACCACCGCGGCAACCTGTGCATTCCCTGGCCCTGGAGAAACCGGCCGTCAGTGCTTCCGGTCTGGCATTGCCTCTGCGACTTGGCGAGGATGCGGCTAAAGAGATCTTCGATCCGGCGTTCTCCTTCACGGAGCGTACCGTCGAGCCCTTCGTCACCCCGAAGCCGTTGGAGGCCGCGAAACCTGATTCCGGCGCAACCATGAAGACGGTAACACAGGCCCCTGAAGCAACCCGCGCAGATAAAGAGGCTTCCGTTTCTCGGGCACCCACGGAACGGACCGAATCATCGAGAACGACAGAATTCGATTCGGTGATGGCAAACCTGACCAGACAGGGACTGGACAAACGGCTCAAGGTTTCTCAGAAACCCCAGGGCATTCACCTGGAGGTACGCGACAATGTCCTGTTCGCGGAGGCCAGCGCGGAATTGAAGCCCGAGGGTCTGCGACTCCTCGTGAGTCTGGCAGCAATCCTGCGGCAGCATCAGGGTATCATCTCCGTGGAAGGCCACACCGACAACAGGCCCATCTCCAGTAAACAGTTCCCCTCCAACTGGGAACTGTCATCCGCGCGTGCAACGACCGTTACCCGAGAACTGATCACCCACGGTCTGGAGTCGAACAAGCTGAGAGCCGTAGGTTATGCGGACACCCGTCCATTGGAAGACAATTCGACCTCCAAAGGCAGGGCTCGCAATCGGCGGGTCTCTTTGATCCTGGAGTCTCCCCAGACATTGCCGTTGGCTGAGAGCCCCAGCCGCTGATTATTATCCGCAACCCATTTACTCCTGTATCAGTTAGTCTCAAACTCGAAACCATACCTTCCGTCATTCGGCCAATTACGGCTGATGGTCGAATAAATTCGACCCTACTCCCTGGATCCCGGCCGTCATCGGAATGCCTTGGTTTCCGTAGGGCCGAGTTCATTCAGCTAATTACAAACTGCTCTGATCAGGCACGACCACAAATAGTAGAATTTAGATTAATTATTATTCCTTACTGATTGTTTAATAGATATTTTTATGGCTAATTCTCTTTACTGATATCCCGTTTCAGCAACGACTGGCCAAAAACTTGTGGTCCGGGATAGTTTCGAGCTCAACACACCGAGGTATCCGCAACAGGAACATTGGATATACTTCGTAACAATCCAGCCACTTTCGTTTTCCATCGGGACACATGTCTGGAAACTGTATTCCAACCAATCCCATGAACTACCAGAGGCACAGCATGGCCAGTCAACCTTCCTATAAGAATCCCCAGGAAATACTCGACATCTATCTCGAGAGGCTTGATGACCTTGTCGAGGGTCTGCCCGACTCGGTTTTTCAGGAGATGTCCAAGGAGTTCCTGCGCGCCTGGGGTGATCTGACGACCCAGACGATGCAGCATCCGCAGGAATGGATGGATACCATGCTCAACTACCAGCGGGATCAGATGAGCCTGTGGCTGAAAATGTTCACCCCGCCCGGCCCGGAACCTGTCGAACCGATTGTGGCACCGCAACGGGGAGATCGGCGGTTTTC
>JAHEHQ010000327.1 GCA_024644505.1 Gammaproteobacteria bacterium | reverse complement strand
GTTCCCCGGACTCGATAAACCTAATTTCCAGGCGGACTGTGCCAGCCTCAATTGTCATGGATAAGGCCTGCATTTTAGGATTTCCTTATGCAGCACAATACCCCGCTAATGGGGGGTATAACTCCCAAAAAACCTACCCATAAAGGGATATATAAAAAAATGATAATATATGAAACTTTCTCTCCATATAAAACTTTTATCTCTATTTTTCATAGAGATACCAGAAGCTCCCTCACTCATGATATAGAATTATTCCGAGGGGTAAATGATGCATCGCAATAACTGGCGCAATGATGGGCACTTGCAAATCATCCGACTTTTGGGGTTCAATATAATTACTTAGTAATTTACTCAGGTTTGTAGTCCCGCGCCGCGGACAAACCGGTTCCTATGGGAAGCCAAAGCAGTATCCGTACGAAAGGAAGGGAAAAATGCTCCATGTCAGTGAAGTCTTGATGCAGAACCCGGATGTAGATTCATTTGAACAGTTGGTGCAGGTAATCCGGGAACGCTCCAAAACGGAGATGTTCTTCCGAATCGACGTGAAACCCCCGTTTATCGACACACCGGAGGACTGGGAAGACCGCCTGGAGGCGGCGTTCACTTGAATATAGTCGCGAGTTACTAGTTTCTAATAACTAGTGAAGATACAAGAGCTTAAACACAATACACACAAACCCCTCTTCAACTAGAAACCAGGTACTAGGAACTCGAAACTGATTATGAAGTATTTGCAGACAGAAACTTATCTTGGCGGCAACGAATGCGCGACGGACGCGGAGACCTCCGCGAAAGTGCTCGAGCTGCAGCTCAAGGAGCTTGAACAGCAGATAGAGGCGCTGGGATCGGATGCGCCGCTTGACGAGCGTCTGAGGCTGACGCTGGACATGGGTTACTCCATGCTCCAGGCGAACATGCGGCAGGAGGCATGGGACCTGGCCAGGGAAACGCTGGATCGTGCCGTAGGCGCTGAGCTCTGGCTGCGTGCCGTGGAAGCCTGCGACGTGATGTTTCAGACGGAAGCGTCGGATGCGGTAAAGGCCCTGGCCCACGGAATCTGGCTGGGTGTCACCTTTCCGGTGGACCCGGAGCTTAGTGTCGCCATGCTGCAGCACCTGATCGATGACAGCCCCGACAGGTCTGACGGCGCAGGCGTTGCCGCTGCAACGGCCTGCTACCTGGTGAATCTCCGGGCGGAAGGAAAGCAGCGCGATGAGCTTATGTTCTTCAGTAATCAATTGCTTGGGCAGGTGGCCCGCCGGCACAGCCAGGTGGAGGAACAGGAGATCTTTGATTTCTGGGTTCAGCAGCTGGAATTGGACGATCCCGAAAAGTTTCTGCCCCGCCTCGCCCGGGTGCTGGATATCATGACCGGAGGCCAATGGTGGTTTGACCGGGATGCGCTGAGAAGCAGAATACCGGAAGAAAGTAACTAGCAACTAGAGGTTAGAAGCTGTCCGGGGCGAGACAAAGCCCTTTAAACATGATCGCCTCCAGACACTGGTGGAACATCCTTATGTATTGGCAGGAAGAAACAAAAGACGAACAGACGGTGATACCCGAGGATGTGGTTGATCTTCTGTTTCAGTTGGATTGCCGGACACTTCCGGTGGATCATGCCTGGGCGTTGCATGAAGGCGTTTCGCGAGTGTTGCCCTGGTTCGCTTCGGAGCCGATGGCAGGCCTGCACCTGATACACGGTGCAGATTCGGGAAACGGCTGGGAGAGACCGCAGGCATCCGGGGATCTTCTGTATCTGTCCCGTAGGACGCGCCTGATACTCCGGCTCCCTGATCATCGTCTGGAGCAGGCCGGGGCGCTGTCCGGCACCTGCCTGAATATTGCCGGCAACCGTATGGACATCGGTCGTGCCAAACCGAGGCCCTTGAGCCTCACAACGATCCTGTATTCGCGCTATGTCGTTGCGGAAGGCGAACAGGGAGAGGATGAATTCATCACCTGGGCAGTCGACCAACTGCGGGGGCTCGGCTTGAGATTCAAGAAGGTACTGTGCGGCAGGCAGTCGGCATTTCACACGCCGAAAGGCCCGATAACCACCCGCAGTCTCATGGTGGCCGACCTGCCCTATGAAGATGCCCTGGAACTACAGAAACAGGGCATCGGCCCCATGCGTCAGATGGGTTTCGGGCTGTTCATACCGCAGAAAAGTTTCTAGGTGAATAAAGTTACTAGTTACTAGTTACTGGGTTTAAGTTTTAATATACCGAATTTCGATTTAATATATTATTTTTTTCTAAGATGCTCTTCCACCACATGTACGGTAGCTAAGGGAAAGGGGATTGTGGCCTGGGGAGGTCTAATTTGCGAAGGAGAGATCAATGTCTTATGAAGTGAACGGTAAAACCATTGCAGCCACCGAAAACGGCTACCTGGAGAATCACGAGGACTGGAACGAAGACGTTGCCGCTGTCATTGCAGAAAGTGAGGGTATCGTCCTGTCCGACAAGGCCTGGGACATCATCAACTACCTGCGCGACGAATACTTCAACAACGCCGGCAACCAGCCCAACGAGCGCCAAATGGTGAAACATTTCAAGGGCCTCTGGACCGACGTAGGCAAAGTCGACGCCAAGGCCCTCTACGTCCATTTCCCCATGGGACCGGCGAAGCAGGCGGGTAAAATTGCAGGACTGCCGGAGACGAAGCGGAAAGGGGGGTATTAGAAGAAAGTTTCCAGTATCTAGTTACGAGTGAAGAAAAATTCTCTTCTTCTCTAGCAACTATGAACTCGTAACTAGTTACTCTCTTACAAATCACTCCACATCCTCACCAGATTGGTATAGCTCCTGTCCACCAGTTGGGTGTTAGCATCACCCGGTGCCTTCTCGAGCAGGCTTTCCCTGGCCCGGTTGAGTTCGTAGAGCAGTTCGCGGCGGGCCGGATCCCTGACATGGCTCTGGATCCATGTCAGGGCGACGAGCCTTATACCCGCGGTAACCTCCGCCACACGGTGCAGGCTGGAAGAGGGGTAGATCACCGCAGCACCTGCGCCAAGCTTCACTGCCTGTGTACCGAATGGGGTGCGGATCACCAGTTCGCCTCCCTCGTAGTGGGAAGGATCGGAAAGGAAAATCGTCATGGACACGTCGGAGCGGAACTTTGGACCCTGCTTGCCCATGATCGGATCATCCACATGATCCCCATAAGCCATGCCGGACCGGTAACTGGCAAAAATAGGATCGGCCATGCGCAAAGGCATCACCGCGCTGTTGAAGGATTGGTTGTGTGCCAGGCTGCTGACGAGTATCCGGATCAGGATCTCCATACGCTTCGGATCCTGCTGCATCTCCAGGTTGTTCTTGACCCGCCGCGCCACCATGCCGGCGGTTAGTTTTCCGTCGACGAACCGGGCATCATTCAGTATCTCGTGAACCTTGTTCAGCTGTGCCTCATTGAGAACACCCGGAATTTCCAACAACATGACAGGCACTCCTGGTTGAACTGCGGTCAACTTCGATTTTCAGATGACAGGCTCTCATTTACAATGGGCGCCTGAGAATAGGGAGATACCAGGATAATGTCCACGCAAACCGTAAAAGTCGAATTTCCAGGGGGCAAAAAGGTGAACGCCCGCGTCGGGAATTTTCTTATCCAGACCGATCAATCAGTAAAGGCCGGCGGTGAGGCGTCGGCGCCGGAACCGTTCGATCATTTCCTCGCTTCCATCGCCA
>JAHEHQ010000326.1 GCA_024644505.1 Gammaproteobacteria bacterium | reverse complement strand
TGTCAGGGCACTCTATTCCCAGACCGGCAAAGACGGTGACGGTGATTATTGGGGCCTGGGTTATCAGTACAACTTCTCGAAGCGCACCCGGGTTTATGTCGAGTACCTGGACGGGGAACGCATTGATCACGATTCGTTTGCCAGGATCGCCACTACGCTTGCCTATGATGTGGAAGAAGGGCCAAGACTGGGACTGGGCATTCGCCACTATTTCTGATTCACCCGGGCACCTGGCCCCTTGATCGTTGATCGCTTGATCCCAGGCTGTCATGTTTTACATCGGGAAGTCTGAATCAGCCTGATTGGTGTTTTTCCGCGCACTGGGCGCAGGTGCCCAGGAGTTCCACCACCGGGTGACGGGTCTTGAACCCCGTTGCCCTTTCCGCTGTCTGCAGGCTTTGCAGGATGGCCTCGTTTTCCATTTCGCTGACTTCACCGCAATCACCGCAGATCAGAAACTGGCTGGAATGGGGATGTTCCGGATGTGTGCAGCCGACGAAGGCGTGCAGGCTTTCCAGTTTGTGGATCAGGCCCTGTTCCAGGAGGAAGTCCAACGCACGGTATACCGTGGGCGGGGCAGGATTCCTGGTGGTGGCCCGCATGCGGTCGAGTATCTCGTAGGCGCTCAGGGGTTTGTCGGAAGCACAAAGCAGTTCCAACACCGTGCGACGCCGGGCCGTGAGCCTCGCCCCCCGTTTTCGGCACAGTTTTTCCGCCCCACCCAGGACTTTCGTAAGTTGTTTCTTATTCAAGCGCTTCGTCTCCTGTTTACGGAATCGAGCAGGGAAGCACGTGTCTTGCGCCGGGCAACGGCGCGCGTGGCGAGTGCGGAGATCACATAGACCGCCCCCGCCAGCAAAATGATGGTGGGGCCCGCGGGTAGATCCGGTCCGTAGGACAGTGCCAGCCCTGAGAAGCTTACCGCACTGCCCAGGAGGGTCGCCAGCAGCATCATGCGCCCCAGAGAATGGACATAGTGCCCGGCTACGGCGGCGGGCAGCGTCAACAATGCCAACACCAGTATCAGGCCCACGACCTGGATAAGGAGTACTACGGTGATGGCGACGAGCACCAGCAGGAGCAGATAAAAGAAGGTGACGGGGATGCCGCGCAACCGGGCAAATTCCTCGTCGAAGACCACGGCGAGAAACTGGCGGTGATAAGTGCCGACGATGATCAGCAGCAGCGCATCCAGCGCGGCCATGAACCAGAGGCTCTTTTCCGGGACCAGCAGAATGTTGCCGAACAGATAACTCATCAGGTCTGTCTGATATCCCGGCGTCTTGGCAATGAAGAGGATCCCCGCCGCCATGCCGATGGCCCACAGGGCCCCGATCAGGGTGTCTTCCTGGGCCTGCCATTGGAGTCTGACCCAGCCGATCAAAAGTGCCGATAGGACGGCGGCGATGAGTGCGCCGACCAGGGGATCGAATCCGTAATAGACTGCCGCACCCATGCCCCCCAGCACCGAGTGTGCGATGCCGCCGGCCAGAAAGGCGATGCGTTTGACCACCACATAGGTGCCCATGACGCCGCAGCCGATGCTCGCCAGCAACCCGGCCACGACAGCGGACTGCAGGAACGCATATTGAGTGAGTGCTGTAAAAAACTCTGCCACGGCTAATGATTGTGCACCACCATGTGCACGTTCTCCCCGTAGAGTTCCTGGATCACCTGGCCATCGATGGCATCGGCATGATGGCAGACCAGGGTGCGATTGATGCAGGCGACCCGCGTCACATAGCCGGAGACGAAGCCGATATCATGTGAGACGACCAGGATCGTCATACGCTCGTTCAAGCGTTTCAGCAGATCGAAGATATCGCTTTCCAGGCGCTGGTCGATATTTGCCGTCGGTTCGTCGAGGATCAGGATGGCGGGTTCGACCACCAGTGCCCGGGCAAGCAGCATGCGCTGCAGTTGGCCGCCGGAGAGCGTGCCGATCTGGCGGTTGGCCAGGTTACCGGCCTCCACCTCCGACAAAGCCTGTCTGGCGGCCGACCGGTCAGTCGTCTTGTATCTGCCCGGGTAGAGATTGCCGAGCGGGCTCTGGCGTGAGCGCACGCCCAGTCGTCCGATCATCACCGCCTGTTCCACCGTAATCGGGAAGTCCCTGGGAAAGTTTGGGTATTGCGGTACGTAGCCGATCAGCTGCCGGGCCTCATCGGGGCGTTTCCCCATGACACGGATGTGGCCCGATTGTGGCTCGAGCAGGCCGAGAATCAGCTTGAGCAGGGTGCTCTTGCCGCCTGCGTTGGGGCCGACGATGCCGAGAAACTCGCCCTCCCGAATCTGCAGGTCCACGTTCTCCAGTATGGGCGCGCCCCCGTAGGAAAAAGATACATCCCGGAGCTCGATCAGATTGTCTGTCCGGTTCACTGAGTGTTCGCCTCTGATATCTGTCTCGCCACGCCACGCAGATTGTTCATGTAGTCCGGCGCGAGCGGATCTATGGCGACCACACGCCCGCCGATGGCACGCGCCACCTGGGTTGCCGATTTCCTGTCGAACTGGGGCTGGACGAAAATCACTTTCACATGCTCGCGCCTTGCCTGCCCGATCAGCAGGGTGAGTGCACGGGCGCCTGGTTCCTTACCTTCTTTTTCGATCGTTATCTGGATAAGCCCGTAGGTGTCGGCAAAGTATCCCCACGCGGGATGAAACACCATGAATTTCCGGTTGCCCAGGTTTTTGAGCTGAGCCCGAAGATCCCTGTCGAGTGCATCCAGTTCCAAGAGCAGGGCATCGGTATTGCTTGCGTACTGCGGGCTGTTCCCCGGGTCCAGGGCGGTGAGTGCGTCACGGATGTTTGTCACTATCTGTTTGGCCAGAGGCGGGCTGGTCCAGATGTGGGGGTCATGCCCCGACGCATCTTGATGCCCGCCGTTAACCTCTCCGTGATGGTGTCCATGGTTTCCGGCAGGCAGCATGTCGATACCCGCACCGGCTTCCACCATCCGCATGCGGGGATTGGCAGCGCGGATGCGTCTCACCCAGGCTTTTTCGAAGGGTACCCCGGCGCTTACGTATAGATCGGCCTTCGCAAGTGCCATGATCTGCCGCGGGGTGGGGTCATAGGTGTGGGGGCTGTACCCTGGTTGAACCATGGTATGCACGGTGACATGGTTCCCTCCGATCTTTTCCACAAAGGTCTTCAGGGGGAGTACACTCACGAACACCCGCACGGGCTCAGCAATGCCCAGCCCGGGAATGAGCAGCATGATGATCAGGATCAGTTTTCGCATGGTTCTGATGACGTTATAACATAACATCATGTTATGGCATAACCGTCATGCCAACGTCCCGGACCCGAATCTCAGATTTCGATAATAGATGCTACCCCGTCGCCTGCACCGACTGATCAGGCCTGTGCCCAGGCCTGTCGTATGACCCGTTTGGCATTGGCGATGACCATTGCGGATGTTTCCTCGGCCAGCAACGGTCTGACTTCGGTGCTGACCACCGGCGGATTGTCGGAATTCAGCAGTCCGTGGCTCAGCAGCACCCGGAAATAATCGCGTACCTCCGGTGTGTCTATGGAACCGCCGGGCAGACCGAAACGCGGTTGAAGGTCCCCGTACAGGTAATGGTCCGGTTCAACCACGCAATTGCCGATATGGGAGTGCATGAAGAAATCCTTCACCAGCAGGATTGCCTGTTCCGGGTCTTCGCGCAACAACGGGAAATGGGACAGGT
>JAHEHQ010000325.1 GCA_024644505.1 Gammaproteobacteria bacterium | reverse complement strand
CCAGGAGAGGGTGCTTCCCGTGAAAATCAGGACGTCGTCAAAGCGCATATTCAGTCCAGATGACCCCGACAAACGGATGAAGATCTATTCATGCCGACATGCATTGATCGGGCGCTATGTTTTTCGGTCTTCCACCACGGCACCGTCAACCATGTGGATGTGTCGCCGGGCGCGGGCGGCAATATCCGGGTCATGGGTGACCACCAGCAGGGTGATGCCGTCTCTGTTCAAGGCCTCGAGCGTGGTCATGACCTCTTCACCCGAGTGTATGTCCAGATTGCCCGTGGGTTCGTCCGCCAGCAGCAGGGAGGGTTCCATGACGGTTGCACGGGCAATGGCCACCCGTTGTCTCTGCCCGCCCGACAACTGGTCCGGGCGGTGGTGTGCCCGGTCCTCCAGCCCAAGGGACTCGAGTATGGCCTGCACCCGTTTTCGGCGCAGTCCGGGATCTGTCCCGGCCAGCATCATGGGCAGCGCTATGTTTTCCGCTGCGGTGAGCCTGGGAATCAGGTGAAACGACTGAAAAACAAAGCCGACATGGGTGCGTCGTACCGCGGCACGATTCTCTTCCGGGAGCGTTTCCGTATCGATACCGTCCAGCAGGTATTTGCCGCTGTCAGGACGATCCAGCAGGCCCAGCACGTTCAGCAGTGTGGATTTGCCGGAGCCAGAGGGTCCCATGATGGCGATGTATTCACCCGGATCGATCTCCAGGTTCAGGTCACGAAGTGCATGGACCGCTTCGTCCCCCACCTGGAAGGTCCGGTTGAGGGCCTGTACACGAATCATTCCCCATTCGTCTCCTGCCTGGCCAGCGCACCATCCTCAACGCCGTCCCGGTCCACGGAGGTGACTATCAGTTCACCGGCTTCCACGCCCTCCAGGACCTCGGTGTGGTCCCAGTTTGAGATGCCTGTTTCGATCCTCCGCTCCTGCAGCACGCCCCCGGAGGCGTCTAGGACGAATACCCGGTCCCCTTCCAGTACCGCCTCGGTGGGTATACGCAGGGTGCGTTCCCTGACATCCAGGATGATCTCCACGTCTGCCGAGTAGCCCGCCAGCAACTGCTCGATGTCCTCCCTGTTGCTGAACTCAACCTCAACCTCCACGGTGCGGGCCTGTTTCTCTATATCCAGCACGTAAGCGGCAACTCGTCGCACCACCCCCGGAAAACGCTGATCGTCGAAGGCGTCCAGGCTGACTCTGGCCGGTTGCGCCACCTTTACTTTGGGGGCATCCACCTCGTCAATGGGCGCTGCGACGTAAAAACAGCTGTTGTCGATCAGATCAACCGCCGGCGGGGTGGGGATGCCCGGCGGGGAGGGGGTGGTGTATTCGTTGAGTTCCCCGTTTATCTCGGCAACGATGCCGTCGAACGGTGCTATCAGGCGGGTGCGTTCAATCTGGGCCTCTATGACATTGATCCTGGCCTGGGAGATCAGGGCCCGCGCCTCCGCGGATTCGCAGTCCGCTTCACCGGCCTTTGATTCGGTCACCGCCTTGTCCACGGCCTCTTCGGAGATGGCGCCGGACCGGCGCAATTTTACCAGGCGGTCGGCCTCCCGGCGGGCCACATCGGCCTGGAGGCATGCCGCCCGGGCACTTGCAGTTGCCGCGTTGGCCTCGGCCTTGTTCCACTCGATCTCGGCCAGCAGGTCCCGGTTCCATAACTGCAGCAACAAGGCCCCCGCTTTGACTCTGTCACCTTCACGGACACCCAGCGCGGAGATCTGGCCGCCGGTGCCGGGGGAGAGCTTCGCCCGGCGGCAGGCCTTGACAGTGCCGGCGCGGGTATTGGCAACGGTCTGCTCGACTTCCCCCATTTCTGCAGCCTGCGTCACGACATCAATCGGTTTGGGACGGTTAAGATACCAAAAAACCCCGGCTGTCAGGATAACGATCAACAGGATCGAAATCAGGCGTGTTGATTTCAAACGGACACCTTACTATCTGATTCTTGTCGTAATTAATACTATATTGGCACAGGGTCTTGTATTGGGCACCTTGTACGACTGATAATCATGCCTACAATATACCGCGGGGTGATTGAATGCACACAATAATGGTACTCAATGCCAAAGGCGGATGTGGAAAGACCACAATTGCCACGGCCATTGCGTGCTATTTCGCGGAAAGTGGCTTTAATACCGCACTTATGGATTTCGACCCCCAGGGGTCCAGCGCACGCTGGCTGGATACCCGGGGAAAGGATTTGCCGCAGATAAAGTCCATCGACGCTGTGCGCCCGAAATCCGGTCTGACCCGCTCTTACCAGCTTTATTCGGGTGCGGAAACGGAAGTGATGATCATCGACACGCCCGCGGGGGTTCATGGTGGACATCTGATGGATCTGTATCGCCGGGCGGACACCATCATCATACCCGTCATGCCCTCCATCATCGATCTGCATGCCAGTGAGAGCTTCTTCGCGGAAATGACCCGTCTCTTCAAGCGAAGCAATCATGGAAAGCGCATCGGCGTTATCGCCAACCGGGTGCGTCTCAAGACCCGTTCCCTGGAATCCATTGAGCGACTGGTCGCGGAAGCGGGGTTTCCCCTGGTGGGAACACTGAGGGATACCCAGAATTATGCTGTTGCCATGGAGGCGGGGCTGGGCATCTGTGAACTCAGGACCGGCGGCTCGATAAAGGATCGAAGGCATTGGCAACCTATCGTCGACTGGCTGTTTCAGGAGATCCCCAGGAAAGAGCCGGAGTTGCCCCTGGTCGATTCTGGAACGGACAGGTGGCAGGATTCGAAGTCTACACCGGCTAAATACGCCGTAAGTTAGTCAAAATAAGTAATTTGTCGGTTTTTTGTCGGTATTACCCTTATTTTACCCAGGATTTTTTTACTGCCCTTATAAATAGAAATTTGGGAAGGCAATTTGTTCGTTGTGATAACGTATCGCCCGAACCCCAATAAGAAAGGAGACGAAGTAAGATGATCAACCCGATCGGATCAGATACCCTCCAGCCGCTGTTTGTTTACGATCAGGACAAACATCATGAGCTGTTGAGTGAAGCGGAGAATCTGCCTTCCGTGGTCATAAGCTCCCAGGCTGCCGGAAACGCAGTGATGATGGGAGGGGGGTATTTCACCCCGTTAAAGGGCTTCATGACCGTTGGCGACGCCATGGGCTGCGCCGAGAACATGAAGATGTCCGACGGTTCGTTTTTTCCGGTGCCGATTCTCTGCCTGCTGGAAAGCGTGGATGATGTGAAGGGCGCCAAACGCATAGCGCTCCGGGACCCGAACGTCGAAGGCAATCCGGTTTTGGCCATCATGGACGTCAACGCCACCGAAACGGTCAGCGAAGAGCAGATGGAGATTATGACCGAGAAGGTCTATGGCACAACCGACAGCGCCCACCCCGGCGTGGACGCCTTCAACAACCAGGGGCGTCTGGCGATATCCGGCCCCATTCAGGTGCTGAACTTCAGTTACTTCCAGACCGATTTTCCAGATACCTTTCGCACTGCCGTGGAGATTCGCAACGAAATCGTCGAGCGCGGCTGGAGCACCGTGGTCGCCTTCCAGACCCGCAACCCCATGCACCGGGCCCATGAGGAGCTTTGCAAGATGGCCATGGATGCCGTGGATGCGGACGGCGTCATCATTCACATGCTGCTGGGTAAGCTGAAACCGGGGGATATTCCCGCCCCGGTGCGGGACGCGGCCATCCGGAAAATGGCGGAGCTCTATTTTCCGCCCAATACCGTGAGTA